>NZ_JBTYMC010000247.1:0-10045 GCF_054880855.1 Streptomyces sp. S6
GCGCGAGGCTGTGCGCCCGCATGGACCCGACCGGCCCCTCACCGAGCCCGCCGTCGGTCCACTCGACGGGGACCACGGCCTCGGCGCCGGGCGGCAGGGGGGCGCCGGTCATGATGCGGGCGGCCTGTCCCGGGCCGACCTGGAGCAGTCCCGCCTGCTGTCCCGCCGCGACGTCCCCGACGACCTCCAGGGCGGCCGGGAACTCCTCGCTCGCACCCGCGACGTCCGCGACCCGGACCGCGTACCCGTCCATGGAGCTGTTGTCGAACGGCGGGAGGGAGACCGCGACCGTGACGTCCTCGACCAGGACGCAGCCCAGCGCGTCGAGGAGTTGCAGCTCGATGGGTTCGAGGGGGCGGACGGTCGCGAGGACGTCCGCCAGGTGCTCGGCCACGGACCAGCGGCGGTCCTGGGCGGCGGGGCTGGGTGCGGCGGTGCTCAACTCGGCTGCAACTCCTCGGTGACGTAACGGTGGAGCCAGGTCCGGAAGTCCGGTCCCAGGTCTTCACGTTCGCACGCGAGTCTGACAATGGCACGCAGGTAGTCGCCGCGGTCCCCGGTGTCATAGCGGCGGCCCTTGAAGACGACGCCGTGCACGGGGCCGCCGGCCGTCTCGTCCTGGGCCAGCTGCTGGAGGGCGTCGGTGAGCTGGATCTCGCCGCCTCGGCCGGGGGCGGTGGTCCGCAGGATGCCGAAGACGGCCGGGTCGAGGACGTAGCGGCCGATGATCGCGTAGTTCGACGGGGCGTCCGCCGGCTCCGGCTTCTCGACGAGGCCGGTGACCTCGACGACGTCGGCGTCGGCGGTGGGCTCGACGGCCGCGCACCCGTAGAGGTGGATCTGCTCGGGGGCGACCTCCATGAGGGCCACGACGCTGCCGCCGTGCTGCTCCCGGACCTCGATCATCCGCTGGAGCAGGGGGTCGCGCGGGTCGATCAGGTCGTCGCCCAGGAGGACCGCGAACGGCTCGTTCCCGACGTGCGGGGCCGCGCACAGGACCGCGTGGCCGAGCCCCTTGGGGTCGCCCTGGCGCACGTAGTGCATCGTCGCGAGGTCGCTGGACTCCTGGACCTTGGCGAGCCGGGCCGCGTCGCCCTTCTTCTGGAGCGCCGACTCAAGCTCGTAGTTGCGGTCGAAGTGGTCCTCCAGGGGCCGCTTGTTGCGGCCGGTGACCATGAGGACGTCGTCGAGTCCGGCGGCGACGGCCTCCTCGACCACGTACTGGATCGCGGGCTTGTCCACGACCGGCAGCATCTCCTTGGGAGTCGCCTTCGTCGCCGGCAGGAACCGGGTTCCGAGACCGGCCGCGGGGATGACAGCCTTGCTGATCCTGGGGTGGGACTGAGTCATGGCGGTCACCCTATCCGGTGCTCTTGAGCGGAATCTGTGACACCGGAGAACGGATGCTCATATGAGCGCATTCGAGACAGTGCGGAGTGGTGCATGAGCCTTTCGAGCGGCCCGGACGCGTCCGGGAAGCGGGAGCTGCGGCGGGAACTCCTCGGCGCACGGGCCGAGTTGACGCCGGACGACCTGCGGGGATCGGCCGCCGCCCTGGCGGAACGCGCGCTGGAGCTGCCGGAGTTGGCGCACGCGCGCGTGGTGGCGGCGTACGTCTCCGTCGGGAGCGAGCCCGGCACGCCCGCACTCCTGGACGCGCTGCGCGCGCGGGGAGTGCGCGTCCTGCTGCCCGCGCTGTTGCCGGACAACGATCTGGACTGGGGGGTGTACGACGGCGAGGGTTCCCTGGCGAGCGTCCGGCACGGGGCGCGGATGGCCCTCCTGGAGCCTTCCGGGGAGCGGCTCGGCCCGGACGCCGTGACGGGCGCCGACGTCGTCCTGCTGCCCGGTCTCGCGGTCGACGCGCGCGGGATGCGGCTGGGGCGCGGCGGGGGGTCGTACGACCGGGTGCTGGCGCGGCTGGAGCGGGCGGGGGCTTCGGCCGCGCTGGTGGTGCTGCTGTACGACGGGGAGGTCGTCGAGCGGGTGCCCGCGGAGGGGCACGACCGGCCGGTGCACGCGGTGGTTACGCCGTCGGGGGTGCGTCGGTACGGGAGCGTACCGTCGTAACGCGTACGTATCGTCGTGACACATGCGTATCGACGCACAGCACGAAAAAGGGGCCCTCCGCGCGGAGGGCCCCTTTCGTCAGTCGCGGGTGACGGTCACGGCTTCAGGGTGAGGGTGTCGCTCGTGCTGCCGTCGACGGACTTCGGGGTGAAGGACCAGTCGAGGAGTTCACCGTTGGCCCACTTGCCGGTCTGGTCGGTGTAGTGGGCGCTGAAGGCGTGTCCGGAGGCGCCGGAGAGGTTGATCCACTTCGACTTGTCGAAGTCGTCGAGGTTGACGACCATCCGCATCGACGGGACCCAGACGACGTTGTAGCCGCCGGCCGCGTCCCAGCCGGTCGCGTTGACGGACGCCTCGCCGCCGCTGAGCTTCCAGGGGCCCCGGTTGAGGATGTACCGCAGGAAGTCGGGGCCTTCGGTGCCGAGGGTCTGGTTCTTCAGGAACAGGCGGTGCAGCCGGCCCCAGCTCCAGGTGTCGATGTCCTTGCCGAGCTTGGCGGTCAGCTCCCAGCGGGCGTCGATCAGAGCGCGCTTGAAGAGGCCGTCGCGGTCGACGGCGCCGGGGCGGTTGCCGGAGCGGGGCGTCTTCCACCAGTCGCTCTTGGGCTTGTCCAGCAGGTTGCGGACCACCTCGAACCAGCGGTCGCCGCCGTCGGGCTGCGCCTGGTCGGCGTCGCGCATGCCGCACTCGCGGACCTTCTGGGTGTCGTCGACGGGACCGGTGGAGTTGACCGGGTCGACCCACAGGCACTGTCCCTCGACGCGCAGCTCCTTGGGGAGCTTGTTGCCGAAGCCCAGCTTGAGGATGTTGCGCCACACGGCGTTGAAGTACGCGGCGGCGGCGGAGTCGGCGTCCTGGGTGTAGTCCCAGCCCTGGAGGAGTTTCTGGGCCTCCCGGACGTCCGGGTCGGCGAGGTCGATCTTCAGCAGCCTCGGGACGAGCAGTTTGGCGATCTCGCTGCTGCTGTCGAGCTGCATCTGGCGCATGTCGTCGGTGGAGATCTTGCCGCCGCCCTCGATCTTCTGCTTGATCAGGTCGGTGATGCGCTGGCTGCGGGTGCCGTAGCCCCAGTCGGTGGTCAGCGTGTACGGGTACGCGTCGGGGTCGACGACGGCCTGGTTCGCGGTGACGATGTACCCGCGCGCGGGGTTGTACTCGTAGGGCAGCTGATCGAACTTGAGGTACCCGGTCCACGTGTACTTGGCGTCCCAGCCGGGGGCCGGGATCGAGCCGTCGTGGTTCTTCCCGCGCGTGGGGATCTTGCCGGGCAGCTGGTAGCCGATGTCGTTCCTGGTGTCGGCGAAGATCAAATTCTGCGAGGGGACGTCGAAGAGTTTCGCGGCGTCCCGGAAGGAGCCCCAGTCGGCCGCCTTGTTGAGCGCGAAGACGGCGTCCATGGTGGTGCCGGGCTCCAGGGCGGTCCACTTCAGGGCGACGCCGTAGCCGTCACCCCGGTCGGGCGCGGCGGAGGTGACGCCGGCCTTCTTGCCGACGTCGACGAGTTCGTCGTTGCGGTCGGACAGCAGGGGCATGCCGTCCTCGGTCTGGCGGACGACGATCTTCTTGGCGCTGCCGCCGGCGACCTGGATGGTCTCCTCGCGCGTGGTGAACGGCCGGACCTTGCCGTCGTACTCGTAGCCGTCGCCGGTGATCTTCTCCAGGTAGAGGTCGGTGACGTCGACGCCGGAGTTGGTCATGCCCCAGGCGATGTTCTGGTTGTGGCCGATGACGACGCCGGGCATGCCCGCGAAGGTGTAGCCGGTGACGTCGTACTGGCAGGACGCGGAGACCGTGCGGCAGTGCAGGCCCATCTGGTACCAGACGGACGGCAGCGAGGCCGTGAGGTGCGGGTCGTTGGCGAGGAGCGGCTTGCCCGTGATCGTGTACTTCCCGGCGACGACCCAGGAGTTGGAGCCGATGCCGTTGCCGTTCACGCCGACGGCCTGGGGAAGGTCGTCGAGGACGCCGTTGAGGCCCGCCAGCTGGCCCTGGAGGCCCGAGGAGCCCCGCGTGGAGGTTCCGGAGCCCGAGCCGGTTCCCGAGCCCGTGGAGGAGCCGCTGGAGCCCGCGGAGGAGCTGCGGGAGCCGGACGAGGAGCTGCCCGAGCCACCGGTGCCGGAGGAGGAGCCGGAGCCGCTCTTCGAGCCGAACTCGCCGGTCAGTTCGTCGTACTGGCCTTCCTGGACGATCGCCTGGTTGCGGCTGTACGGGTAGGCCGGGTACAGGTCGGCGATCTGCTGCGGGCCGAGGCGGCCGGCCATGAGGGCGCGGTCGATCTCGTCCTTCATGTTGCCGCGCAGGTCCCAGGCCATCGCCTTGAGCCAGGAGACCGAGTCGACGGGGGTCCACTCGGTGGGCTTGTAGTCGTTGGTGAAGCCCAGGGCGGCGTACTCCAGGGAGATGTCCGCGGCGTCCTTGCCCTTGAGGTAGGCGTTGACCCCCTTGGCGTACGCCTGGAGGTACTTCTTGGTGGAGGCCGACAGGACCTTGTCGTACTCCTGCTTGGCGACGCGGTCCCAGCCCAGGGTGCGCAGGAATTCGTCGTTCTTGACCTGCCCGTCGCCGAACATCTCGGAGAGGCGGCCCGACGTCATGTGGCGGCGGACGTCCATCTCGTAGAACCGGTCCTGCGCCTGGACGTAGCCCTGCGCCATGAACAGGTCGTCGTCGGAGGAGGCGTAGATCTGCGGGATGCCGTAGCCGTCGCGCTTGACCTCGACGGGGCCCGCCAGGCCGGCGAGCTTGATCTCTCCCGTGGTCTGCGGGAAGGAGGCCCGGACCGTACTGACCGACCAGTAACCGCCGTAGGCGATGCCGCCGATCACCGCCAGCACCAGGATGATCACGATCAGGCGGGCTTTGCGCCCCTTTTTCCTGCCGGACTTGCCGGGCTTGTCACCCACTGTGGCGGTGGTATTCGGGGGCATCGCTGTCCTTGCTGTCCTAACGCGAGCGGCAGGTCGGGCTGTGACTTTGAATGAACGCTGGAGCAACCATAGGCGCAGGGTCAGGCGCGACTTGACTCGGAGTCGGGAACGCGGACGCGGGGGCGCCCTGTCCACACCCCAGCGAGCGTCAAGAAATCGTCAAGAGTTAGGTAAGGTAACGAATTAGTTGGATGTGCAGCGCCTGCGTTTCATGTCCTATGTGATCGACCACGCGCGCCAGGAAAGGAATCGGCAGCTGACCGTCCACCACCTCAACCAGCTCCTGCTCGTCTGCTCGCTCGTCCTGCTCGTCGCCGTCGCGGCCGTGCGGATCTCCTCGCGCAGCGGGCTGCCCAGCCTGCTCGTGTACCTGGGGATCGGCGTCCTCATGGGCCAGGACGGCATCGGCGACATCCACTTCAGCAACGCCGAGATGACCCAGGTCATCGGGTACGCGGCCCTGGTCGTGATCCTCGCCGAGGGCGGCCTCGGCACGAAGTGGAAGGAGATCGGGCCGGCGCTTCCGGCGGCGTCCGCGCTGGCGCTCGGCGGGGTCGCGGTGAGCGTGGGCGTGACGGCCTCCGCCGCCCACTACCTGGTGGGCCTGGAGTGGCGGCAGGCGCTGATCATCGGCGCGGTGGTGTCGTCCACGGACGCGGCGGCGGTCTTCTCCGTGCTGCGCCGGATCCCGCTGCCCGCGCGCGTGACGGGCACGCTGGAGGCCGAGTCGGGCTTCAACGACGCCCCGGTGGTCATCCTGGTCGTCGCCTTCTCGACGGCGGGCCCGGTGGAGCACTGGTACGTCCTGCTCGGCGAGATAGCGCTGGAGCTGGCCATCGGGGCCGCGATCGGCCTGGCGGTCGGTTTCGCGGGCGCCTGGGGCCTTCGGCACATCGCGCTGCCCGCCTCCGGCCTCTACCCGATCGCCGTCATGGCCATCGCGACCGCCGCGTACGCGGGCGGCGCCCTGGCGCACGGCAGCGGCTTCCTGGGCGTCTACCTGGCGTCCATGGTGCTCGGCAACGCCAAACTGCCGCACTGGCCCGCCACGCGCGGGTTCGCCGAAGGGCTCGGCTGGATCGCCCAGATCGGCATGTTCGTCCTGCTCGGCCTGCTGGTCACCCCGCACGAACTGGGCGACGACTTCATGCCCGCCCTGATCATCGGACTGGTCCTGACGATGGTCGCGCGCCCGCTGAGCGTCCTGCTGTGCCTGCTGCCCTTCCGGGTGCCCTGGCAGGAGCAGACCCTGATGTCCTGGGCGGGGCTGCGCGGCGCGGTGCCGATCATCCTGGCGACGATCCCCATGGTGAACGGCGTCGACGGCAACCACCGGATCTTCAACATCGTCTTCGTGCTGGTCGTCGTCTACACGCTCGTCCAGGGGCCCACGCTGCCCTGGCTCGCCCGGAAACTGCGCCTGGGCGGCGGCAGCGAGGCGACCGACCTGGGCATCGAGTCGGCGCCCCTGGAGCGGCTGCGCGGCCATCTGCTGTCCGTCGCGATCCCGGAGGGGTCGAAGATGCACGGCGTCGAGGTCAGCGAGCTGCGGCTGCCGCCCGGCGCGGCGGTCACCCTCGTCGTGCGGGACGACGCCTCCTTCGTGCCGTCCCCGACGACCGTCCTGCGGCACGGCGACGAGTTGCTGGTCGTCGCCACCGACCCCGTCCGGGATGCCGCCGAGAAGCGCCTGCGCGCGGTCGGCCACGGCGGGAAGCTCGCCGGCTGGCTGGGCACCGGGGGCGTACGTTGAGCGCGGACGACGCGACGGTGAAGCGTTGACGACGGGTTTCGCGGTGCTCACTCTCACAGGCCACGCGGAGCCCGGCCGCTGTACGATGAACGCGGACCTTGATCGAACCAACTCTGTCTGATGCAGAGCTGGCGCGACCGTATGGCGGCCGAGACGCCCTCCCGGGACGACGGTATCTACCGCAGCACGCGCAAGAGGACAGCTCTCGGCGTCCCCCTCCTGGGGTCGCGCTACCAGGCGGCGGAAAGGCACGGGCCGTGGCGTCCACGGTCACCGAGAAGTCAGCCGAAGGCCGTCCCGGATACGGGCGACTGCTGCGCACGCGCGGCGCGTGGACCTTCCTGCTGCCGGGCTTCGCGGCACGGCAGCCGTTCGCGATGCTGACCATCTCCATCGTGCTGCTCGTGCAGCACACCACCGGCTCGTACGGCGCCGCGGGCGCCGCGGCGGCCGTCACCGGTGTCTCCCTGGCGCTGTTCGCGCCCTACAGCGGCCGGCTCGCCGACCGGTACGGGCAGCGCGCGGTCCTGCTGCCCGGAGTCGTCGTCCACGCGCTGTCGGTACTGACCCTGACGGCCCTCGCGCTCGCCGACGCACCCCTGTGGGCGCTGTTCGCGGCGGCCGTCCCGGCGGGTGCCTCGGTGCCGCAGGTCGGCCCGATGGTGCGCGCGCGCTGGGGCGTCGCCCTGAAGGACTCGCCCCTGATGCCGACGGCGGCGGCCTTCGAGTCCGTCACCGACGAGCTGACGTTCGTCCTCGGCCCGCTGCTGGCGACCGCCCTGTGCACCACCGTCCACCCGGCCGCCGGGCTCGTTACGGAGGCCACCCTGACGCTGGTCGGCGGGCTGCTGTTCGCCGCGCAGAAGAGCACTCAGCCGCCGGTCACGGCCGACGGGCACGCGCGCGTGGAGCACGTTTCCGCGCTGCGGATCCCCGGGGTGCGGGTCCTGATCGTCGCGTTCCTCGGGATCGGCTCGGTCTTCGGCGGCATGCAGGTGTCGCTGGCCGCGTTCAGCGAGTCGATCGGCGAACCCGGTCTCAACGGCGTCCTGTACGGCACGTTCGCCGCCGGGAACATGCTCTCCGGCGTCGTCTGCGGCGCGATCGCCTGGAAGGTCGCCCCGAGGAGCCGGCTGCTCGTCGCGTACGGCGCGCTGGCACTGGTGGCCTCCGGGCTGTCGGCCGCGCACTCGGTGGTGCTGCTCGCCGGGCTCGGTCTGCTGGTCGGGACGTGCATCGCGCCCGCGCTGATCACCGGGTACACGCTCGTCGAGGAGCTGGTCCCGGCCGGGGCGCGCACCGAGGCGTTCACCTGGATGACCGGGGCGGTCGCCCTCGGGCAGGCGGCGGCCGTCACGGTCGCCGGGCAGCTGGAGGACCGCCTGTGGGACGGCTCCGGGTTCCTCGTGCCCATGGGCGGCACACTGCTGGCCCTGGTGACCGTCCTGGCGCTGCGTTCCCGGCTCGTGTCGCCCGCGCGCGGGCGTACCGTCGCACGTGGCGTCGGTCACCGCGTGCCGGTGGCAGTGGACTGATCCCCGGGAATAGGCCACTATGGACCCTCGTTAGCACTCATCGAGTGAGAGTGCCAGGAGGAAGACAGTGCCGACCTACCAGTACCAGTGCACCGAGTGCGGCGAGGGCCTTGAGGCCGTCCAGAAGTTCACGGACGACGCCCTGACCGAGTGCCCCAGCTGCGGTGGCCGCCTGAAGAAGGTGTTCTCCGCGGTCGGCATCGTCTTCAAGGGCTCCGGCTTCTACCGCAACGACAGCCGCGGCTCCTCGTCGAGCAGCTCGCCGGCGACCGCGTCGTCCAAGTCGGCCTCCTCCTCGGCGTCCTCGGACTCGAAGCCGTCGTCCGACGCGAAGCCCGCCTCGGACTCCAAGCCGTCCGCCGGTACGACCGCCGCCTGACGCACCTGTCTCCGGTTCACCCCGCTGTCCTTGCGACGGCTGGGTGTTCGGCGTCTGCGGATACTGTTCCGGGCATGACGAACGCAGAGATCGGCGTGATCGGCGGTTCCGGCTTCTACTCGTTCCTCGACGACGTGACCGAGGTCCAGGTCGACACTCCTTACGGCGCTCCCAGCGATTCCCTGTTCCTCGGCGAGGTGGCCGGGCGGCGGGTCGCGTTCCTCCCCCGGCACGGGCGCGGGCACAGTCTTCCGCCGCACCGGATCAACTACCGGGCCAACCTCTGGGCGTTGCGCTCGGTCGGGGTGCGGCAGGTTCTCGGACCGTGCGCGGTGGGCGGGCTGCGTCCCGAGTACGGGCCCGGGACGCTGCTGGTGCCCGATCAGCTCGTGGACCGGACGAAGGCGCGCGCGGGCACGTACTTCGACGGGCTGCCGCTGCCCGACGGGACCGTCCCGAACGTCGTCCACGTCTCGCTGGCCGACCCGTACTGTCCCGCCGGGCGGGCGGCTGCGCTCAAGGCGGCCCGGGGGCGGGGCTGGGAGGCGGTGGACGGCGGGACGCTGGTCGTGATCGAGGGGCCACGGTTCTCGACGCGGGCGGAGTCCTTGTGGCACCGGGCCCAGGGGTGGTCGGTGGTGGGGATGACCGGGCATCCGGAGGCGGCGCTCGCCCGTGAACTGGAGCTGTGCTACACGTCGTTGACGCTGGTGACCGATCTGGACGCGGGGGCGGAGACGGGTGAGGGCGTGTCCCACGAGGAGGTGCTGGAGGTGTTCTCCGCGAATGTGGGGCGGTTGCGGGAGGTGCTGTTCGATGTGGTGGCGGGGTTGCCGGGGGGCGCGGGGCGGGAGTGTTTGTGCGTGAACGCCTTGGGCGGGATGGAGCCGGGGTTCGTGCTGCCGTAGTTCGCGCTGCCGCAGGGGGTGACGGCGGGCCGGGTGACGGAGTTTTCCACAGGCCGTGAGTTATCCACAGGCGGAAACGGAGAGTTGCGGGGAAGGGCATCGTGGATCTCGCGGGCCGGGTTCGCGGTCTGCGAGAACCTTCGTCGCTGGTGGTGATCCCGTGTCCGTTCCGACCCCTCCCCCGCTTCCTCCGCCGCCCTCGCCTTCCTCGTCCTGCTCGTCACCCGGCACACAAACACCTCCCACCTGCGAGGTTCCGCATTTCTCGCCGGTGCGGGTGCGGGGTGTGCGGTATCAGTGGGGGCGGTTGGCCCGGCAGCGGAGGCGGGCGCTGGCACTGGGGCTGGCCGTGACCGCCGTGGGGCTGGTGGCGGCGGGGCCGCAGGAGTGCGGGCGATCAGGGAGTCGCGGTCCGGGACGTCGCCGCCGACCCAGTACGGGATGCCGCACGCCGAGTACGACGTGAAGTGCCC
>NZ_JBTYMC010000248.1:0-9968 GCF_054880855.1 Streptomyces sp. S6
GCCGAGGCGCTCCGGGGTGCCCCAGCCCGCCGGGGACCGTCAGCCGGACGCCGTGGACATCGCGGCAGCCGCCGCCGCGGACCTCGACGGCGCCGTCCTGCACGGCATGCCGCCCTCCCCGCTCGTCGCCGACCTCACGCAGGGCGTCAGCGTCGGTGACCGCGAGCCGACGCGGCCGACTCCCGTCCCGGGGGCCAGGCCTGCGAAGCAGGAGAAGCTCAAGCCGGGGATAGTGCCGGACCTCACCAAGGCCGCGCCGGACGAGATGCGCGACCTGCCCCCGCGCGCGGAGCAGCTCCAGCTCTCCGGGGACATCACCTACTCGCTGCCCTCCCTGGACCTCCTGGAACGCGGCGGCCCCGGCAAGGCGCGCAGCGCCGCCAACGACCTCGTCGTCGCGTCCCTGACGAACGTCTTCACCGAGTTCAAGGTCGACGCCGCCGTCACCGGCTTCACCCGCGGGCCGACGGTCACCCGCTACGAGGTCGAGCTGGGGCCGGCCGTCAAGGTCGAGCGGATCACCGCGCTGACCAAGAACATCGCGTACGCCGTCGCCAGTCCCGACGTCCGGATCATCAGCCCGATCCCCGGGAAGTCGGCCGTCGGCATCGAGATCCCCAACACCGACCGGGAGATGGTCAACGTCGGGGACGTGCTGCGGCTCGCGGACGCGGCCGAGGACGACCATCCGATGCTCGTGGCGCTCGGCAAGGACGTCGAGGGCGGGTACGTCATGGCGAACATGGCGAAGATGCCGCACATCCTCGTCGCGGGTGCCACCGGGTCCGGCAAGTCGTCCTGCATCAACTGCCTGATCACGTCGATCATGTGCCGGGCGACCCCCGAGGACGTCCGGATGGTGCTCGTCGACCCCAAGCGCGTCGAGCTGACCGCGTACGAGGGCATTCCGCACCTGATCACGCCGATCATCACCAACCCCAAGCGCGCGGCCGAGGCGCTCCAGTGGGTCGTCCGCGAGATGGACCTGCGCTACGACGACCTCGCGGCGTTCGGGTACCGGCACATCGACGACTTCAACCAGGCCATCCGCGAGGGCAAGCTCAAGACGCCCGAGGGCAGCGAGCGGGAGCTCAAGCCGTATCCGTACCTGCTGGTGATCGTCGACGAGCTGGCCGACCTGATGATGGTCGCCCCCCGGGACGTCGAGGACTCGATCGTCCGCATCACACAGCTCGCGCGCGCGGCGGGCATCCATCTCGTGCTCGCGACGCAGCGGCCGTCCGTGGACGTCGTCACCGGTCTGATCAAAGCCAATGTGCCCTCCCGGCTCGCGTTCGCGACGTCCTCGCTCGCCGACTCGCGGGTCATCCTCGACCAGCCCGGCGCCGAGAAGCTGATCGGCAAGGGTGACGGGCTGTTCCTGCCGATGGGGGCGAACAAGCCGGTCCGTATGCAGGGGGCGTTCGTCACCGAGGCCGAGGTCGCGGCGGTCGTCCAGCACTGCAAGGACCAGATGGCGCCGGTCTTCCGGGACGACGTCACGGTGGGGTCGAAGCAGAAGAAGGAGATCGACGAGGAGATCGGGGACGATCTGGATCTGCTGTGCCAGGCGGCCGAGCTGGTGGTGTCCACGCAGTTCGGGTCGACCTCGATGCTTCAGCGGAAGCTGCGGGTGGGGTTCGCGAAGGCCGGGCGGCTGATGGACCTCATGGAGTCCCGGGGGGTCGTGGGGCCGAGCGAGGGGTCGAAGGCGCGGGACGTGCTGGTGAAGCCGGAGGATCTGGACGGGGTGCTGGACGTCATCAGGGGCGGGAGCTGAGGCAGGGGGCGGGGGTTTGACGGGGTTTCCGGTCGCGCGATCTTCGTGACTCACCCGTTAGAGATCGTCGGGCAACCGTTTCCCTTTGTCGCACGTCCAGTTGAGCGGGAGACAGGTACGGGCCTCACCCTGGCCCGGTCCGTCCCGCTGTCGGCTTGTCCGGCCATACCGATGGCGTACAAAGTCCGACCGCCCGGTTGCCCCACCCTTTTGCACCCCCCCTAAACTGTATTTCCAGCACAGGCGGCTACACGCTCGAAAGGCGCCCCCGTGTCCATCGGCAACTCCCCTGAAGACGAGCGTCCCTTCGCAGACGTCTCCTCCGAGGAAGCCCCCTCCATCGGCCATGTGCTCCGGCAGGCGCGTATCGAGGCCGGTATGACCGTCGACGACGTCAGTACCGCCACCCGCATCCGCATCGCCATCGTCCACGCGATCGAGGCCGACGACTTCACGTCCTGCGGCGGCGACGTCTACGCGCGCGGGCACATCCGTACGATCGCGCGCGCCGTCCATACCGATCCCGCCCCGCTGATCACCCGTTTCGACGCCTCGCACGGCGGGCGCCCCGCGCCGACCCCGGCCGCACCGCTCTTCGAGGCGGAACGTATCCGCCCTGAGCGGAAGGGGCCGAACTGGACGGCCGCGATGGTCGCCGCGATCGTCGCGGTGATCGGTTTTGTCGGTTTCACCGCCTTCAAGGGGGACGGTGACAGCGACAAGACCGATCAGATCGCCGGCGGCGCGTCGCCCTCCCCGTCGGTGTCCACCACTCCACCCACCCCGAAGAGCGAGAAGCCCCCGGCCGACGGCCGGCCCACCCCGTCCGACGACGCCATCGCCGCCGCGCCCCAGGACAAGGTCACCGTCCGCGTCAGCGCCACCCACGGGCGCAGCTGGATCTCCGCCAAGGACCACAACGGCCGGCTCCTCTTCGACGACCTCCTCAAGCAGGGGCAGTCCAAGACCTTCCAGGACAACAGCAAGATCAACCTCGTCCTCGGGGACGCGGGGTCCATCGAGCTGTGGGTGAACGGTAAGAAACTGGACAACGACTTCAAGGCGGGGGCTGTGGAGCGGCTCACGTACACGAAGGGCGATCCGCAGGCCGGGTAAGAGACGGCGGGGGTGATGATCTCGGTCAACCCCGTCGGCGTCCGATGTCGGTGGGACAAAGTAGTCTTGAGCCCATGCCTGAACGCCGTACCGTCGCACTGGTCACCCTTGGCTGCGCCCGTAACGAGGTGGACTCGGAGGAGCTCGCAGGCCGTTTGGAGGCGGACGGCTGGCAGCTCGTGGAGTCCGCGGAGGACGCGGATGTCGCAGTGGTCAACACCTGTGGGTTCGTGGAGGCCGCGAAGAAGGACTCCGTGGATGCCCTGCTGGAGGCCAACGACCTCAAGGGGCACGGCAGAACGCAGGCCGTCGTGGCCGTGGGCTGCATGGCCGAGCGGTACGGCAAGGAGCTGGCCGAGGCGCTGCCGGAGGCCGACGGGGTGCTCGGGTTCGACGACTACGCGGACATCTCCGACCGTCTCCAGACCATCCTGAACGGCGGCATCCACGCCTCGCACACCCCGCGCGACCGGCGCAAGCTGCTGCCGATCAGCCCGGCCGAGCGGCAGGAGTCGGCCGCCGGGGTCGCCCTGCCGGGACACGCGCCGGTGGACCTCCCGGAGGGCCTCGCGCCCGCGTCCGGCCCGCGCGCGCCCCTGCGGCGCCGGCTCGACGGCTCCCCGGTCGCCTCCGTGAAGCTCGCCTCCGGTTGCGACCGGCGCTGCTCCTTCTGCGCCATCCCGTCCTTCCGCGGCTCCTTCATCTCCCGCCGCCCCTCGGACGTCCTGAACGAGACGCGCTGGCTGGCCGAACAGGGCGTCAAGGAGATCATGCTGGTCTCCGAGAACAACACGTCGTACGGCAAGGACCTCGGCGACATCCGCCTCCTGGAGTCCCTGCTGCCGGAGCTGGCCGAGGTCGAGGGCCTGGAGCGGGTGCGGGTCAGCTACCTCCAGCCCGCCGAGATGCGTCCTGGTCTCATCGACGTCCTCACCTCGACGCCGAAGGTCGTCCCCTACTTCGACCTCTCCTTCCAGCACTCCGCGCCGGACGTCCTGCGCGCGATGCGCCGCTTCGGTGACACCGACCGGTTCCTCGAACTGCTCGACACCATCCGGAGCAAGGCCCCGCAGGCGGGCGTCCGCTCCAACTTCATCGTCGGCTTCCCCGGCGAGTCCGAGCACGACCTCGCCGAGCTGGAGCGCTTCCTGACCGGCGCCCGGCTGGACGCCATCGGCGTCTTCGGCTACTCCGACGAGGACGGCACCGAGGCCGCGACGTACGAGAACAAGCTCCCCGAGGACGTCGTCGCCGAGCGCCTCGCGCGCGTGTCCCGGCTCGCCGAGGAACTCGTCTCCCAGCGCGCGGAGGAACGCGTCGGGGAGAGCGTGCGGGTCCTTGTGGAGTCGGTCGACGAGGTGGAGGGTGTGTACGGCCGCGCGGCCCACCAGGCGCCCGAGACCGACGGCCAGGTGCTTCTCACGAGCGGCGAGGGGCTCCAGGTCGGTCGTATCGTCGAGGCGAAGGTGGTCGGCACGGAAGGCGTCGACCTCGTGGCCGAGCCGCTGGAGCGCTCGAACGGGTGGAGTGAGGAGACAGGCAGATGACGGGTGTTCCGGCGTCGGCCGCGGGCGGCTCCTCGCGCGGCGTGGGGCGGGTTTCGCGGGGCTCCGGAGGGTCTGGGGGAGCGGCGGGGGTGGCCGGACCGGCGGGGTTGTCGCCGTCGGCCTCTTCCGCCCCGGCGGCCCCGGCCGCCTCGGCCCCCGAAGGGGTGCGTTTTTCCGCGGCGGGCGGTGGCACCGAGGGGGCGGGGGTTTCCTCGGGGTCTGGTGCCCCTGTCGGTGGGACCGAGGCCGAGGCGGTGCGCGCCGCCTCCGGGATCGAGGTTCCCGACGGGGCGCCGTCATCGTCCGAAGCGGTTGGAGCGGGTGGTGCCGGGGAAGACGTCGACGGCGCCTCCGGGCGCTCGCCGCGCGGGGCGAAGATCGCTGCCGCCGCCGTCAACCAGGCGAGCGTCTGGAACATCGCCAATCTGCTGACGATGCTGAGGCTCGTCCTCGTGCCCGGGTTCGTCGCGCTGATGCTGGCCGACGGGGGGTACGACCCGGCGTGGCGCTCGCTCGCCTGGGCCGCCTTCGCCGTCGCGATGATCACCGACATCTTCGACGGACACCTCGCGCGGACCTACGACCTCGTCACCGACTTCGGGAAGATCGCCGACCCCATCGCCGACAAGGCGATCATGGGGGCGGCGCTGATCTGCCTCTCCGCGCTCGGCGATCTGCCGTGGTGGGTGACGATCGTGATCCTCGGCCGGGAACTCGGTGTGACGCTGCTTCGTTTCTGGGTCATCAGGTACGGAGTGATTCCCGCGAGTCGCGGGGGGAAGATGAAGACCCTCACCCAGGGAGTCGCCGTCGGGATGTACGTCCTGGCGCTGACGGGGTGGCTGGCCACCCTGAGGTTCTGGGTGATGGCTGTGGCGGTCGTCCTGACGGTCGCGACGGGCCTCGACTATGTAAGACAGGCCATTGTGCTGCGCAGGCAGGGAATCGCCGAGCGCAAGGCGGCGCTGGAGGAGACGGAAGCGTGAGTTCCACGGCCACTGACGTGGTGCGACTACTGACGGTGAGGGGTGAGGTGCTGGCCGTCGCAGAGTCGCTGACCGGTGGCCTGGTCGCGGCGGAGATCACCGCGGTCCCCGGCGCGTCCAAGGCGTTCCGCGGCTCGGTCACGGCCTACGCGACCGACCTGAAGCGCGAGGTGCTCGGGGTCGACGCGGCCCTGCTCGCCGCCCGTGGAGCGGTGGACGCGCAGGTCGCGGCCCAGATGGCGGCCGGCGTGCGGAAGGCTCTCGGCGCCGACTGGGGCATCGCGACGACCGGTGTGGCGGGTCCCGATCCGCAGGACGGCCGGCCCGTGGGCACCGTCTTCGTCGCGGTCGACGGGCCGTTCGGCCCCGATTCCGGTTCCGCCTCTGGCGGAAAAGTGAAGGCCCTGCGGTTGAACGGCAGCCGTGAGGAAATTCGTAGAGAGAGTGTACGGAGCGTACTCGCACTGCTCCTTCAGGAGCTTGCGGGCGAACAGACCGGGAATGAGCGGGCACAGGATACGGAACAGAACGGGGGGTTTTGATGTTTGCAGCCCTGAGTGAACACGACATCGCTCCCCGCACGGCCGCGGCGCTAGGCGGTACGGTGGGGCGAGAAGGATGCGGCTACGCGGTCCGAGGAGGGAGCCACCGATGATTCTGCTCCGTCGCCTGCTGGGTGACGTGCTGCGTCGGCAGCGCCAGCGCCAGGGCCGTACTCTGCGCGAAGTCTCCTCGTCCGCCCGAGTTTCGCTCGGCTATCTCTCCGAGGTGGAGCGGGGGCAGAAGGAGGCGTCTTCCGAACTGCTCGCCGCCATCTGCGACGCGCTGGACGTACGGATGTCCGAACTCATGCGGGAAGTGAGCGACGAACTCGCCCTCGCCGAGCTGGCCCAGTCCGCTGCGGCCACCCCCAGCCAGCCCGTGCCGACCCCGGTGCGCCCGATGCTGGGTTCCGTTTCCGTGACCGGTGTGCCTCCGGAGCGGGTGACCATCAAGGCGCCCGCCGAGGCGGTGGCCGCCGCCTGAGGGCGGTTGTGTGCGGGAAGCACGTTTGAGGGAAGCCCCGGCCGGTACTCGGCCGGGGCTTCCGCGCGTCCCGGGGCCGTGCTCCGTTTGCCGGGTCCCCGGCGCGCGGGCATCGTGGAACGGCCTGCCCCGAGCACCGGAGGTTCACGGATGTACGTCGTCAAGAGCCCGCTGTCCGACGCCGACCTGAGGACCGTCGGTGATGCCCTGCAAGGGGCCCTCGTCGACCTGATCGACCTCTCGCTGGTCGCCAAGCAGGTCCACTGGAACGTCGTGGGGCCGCGCTTCCGGTCCGTCCATCTCCAGCTCGACGAGGTCGTGGACGTCGCGCGGCTGCACTCCGACACGGTCGCCGAGCGGGCCTCGGCGCTGGGGGTGTCCCCGGACGGGCGGGCGGCGAGCGTCGCCGCCGGGAGCGGGATCGGGAGCGTGGCCGAGGGGTGGGTGAAGGACACCGACGCGGTGGGGACGCTGGTCGCCGCGTTGGGTGCGGTCATCACTCGTATGAGGGAACGTGTGGCGGTCACCGGTGACGCGGACCCGGTGAGCCAGGACATTTTCATCGGGATCACGGCGGATCTGGAGAAGCATCACTGGATGTTCCAGGCGGAGAACGTGTAGGGGGACAGGCGGTGGGGTGGATAGCGCGGGTTGTGCTCGGGGGTGTGTGGTGGTGGGGGGTGCTGCGGCTCGCGGTCGCGCCGGACGCGGGGGTGGTGGAGGGGGCTGTGGTGGCTGGGGGGTGGGGGTTGAGTCTGTTGCCGGTGCACTGTGTGCCGTGGGCGGGGGTGGAGAGGGGGAGGGTGAGTGCGAGTGCGAGGGCGAGGGGGCGGAGAGGGTGAAGGGGAGTGTGAGGTGTCGGGTGAAAGTCCGATGATCGGATCAGATTGCCGGTGAGGTGTGCGTCATGGCTCGCGCTCGGCGGGACCGGCGCTCACCAAGGCATCGCCACACCCCCGTTGGGCCGCAGGATCTGCCCCGTGACGAACGCGGACGCGTCCGACGCCAGATACAGCACGGCGTGCGCGATGTCCTCCGGTTCACCCACCCGCTTCAGTGGGGCGAGCCGGGTCATGGTCGCCTCCACGCGGGACTGGGCCGTGGCGTCGGGCCGGTCGGTCATCGGGGTGCGGATCCAGCCCGGGGCGACCGCGTTGACGCGGATGCCGTGCGGGCCGACCTCGGTCGCGAGGGTCTTCGTCAGCTGGACGACGGCGGCTTTGGCGACGCCGTAGCAGAGCAGCCCGGCGCCCCCGGTGTCCACGGCTCCGGACGCCATCGTGACGATGCTGCCGCCCGAACCCTGCCCGATCATCAGACCGGCGGCCTCCTGGCAGGCGTACAGCACGCCCTTGAAGTTGACGGCCCACACCCGGTCGAAATCCTCGTCGCGCGTCTCCAGGACCGTGCTGCTGTGCATGATCCCGGCGACGGCGGCCAGGATGTCGAGGCGCCCGCAGGAGGCGAGGGCCCGCCGCAACTGGGCGCGGTCGGTGACGTCGAGGGGATGGACCCGGACGGCTTGGCCGGCTTCGCGGCCGGCGAGGTCCGCCGTCTCCGCCAGCCCCCGCGCGTCCCGGTCCGCCGCGTGGACGGTCGCCCCCGCCTCCGCGAGCAGGACGGCGCAGGCGCGGCCGATGCCGCTCGCGGCTCCGGTGACGAACGCGGTGCGCCCGGTGAGGTCGTACGCCTTCACGGCCATTCAAGGACCGTACGAACAGATCTGACGGTCCGTCAATAAGTGGGGCCCTGCTGACAGCTCGGGCACCAGTAGGTCGGGCGGTCGTCCTGGTCGGCGAGGCGGACGACGGTGCCGCAGCGCAGGCACGGGCGCCCCGCGCGGCCGTACACGAACAGGTCCTGGCCCCGGCGGCCGGTGGTCGTGCGGACCGGGCGGTCGCGGTTCGCCGTCAGGAGGCGATGGGCGAGGCCGGGGAGTTTGGCCGCGCGGTCGGCGGGAAGCGCGCCGATCGGGAGCCAGGGGGTGGCGCCGGTGAGGAAACAGAGCTCGCTCTTGTAGATGTTGCCGATCCCGGCGAGGTTGCGCTGGTCGAGGAGGGCCTCGCCGAGGGGGCGCGCGGGGTCCGCGAGGAGGTTGCGGAGGGCCGGTTCGGGGTTCCAGTCCGGGCCCAGCAGGTCGGGGCCCAGATGGCCGACGAGGCCGGTCTCCTCCGTCGTCCGGATCAGGTTCAGCACCGTCAGGCGGTAGCCGACGGCTGTGCGGTCCGCCGTTCCCAGGATCGCCCTGATCTGGTGTCCGGGGCCGCCGCTCCAGCGCCGGCCGTGCGCGTACACCTGCCAGGCGCCCTCCATCCGCAGGTGGGAGTGGAGGGTGAGGCCGCCCTCGATGCGGGTGAGGAGGTGCTTGCCGCGCGGGGTGACGTCCAGGACGGATCGGCCGGTGAGGTCGACTGTCGCGTACTGGGGGACCCTGAGGTCGGAGCGGGTCAGGGGGGTGCCCGCGAGGGCGGTGTGCAGACGGCGGGCGGTCTGCCAGACGGTGTCACCTTCGGGCATGGGGGCCTTCGGGGGGTACGGGGGCCGGAGACGGTGAGGTCCCCGCGCGGGACCTCGTCATGCGCGCAGGCGCAGGCCGCGCGGGGTCGCGATGAAACCTGCTCCTTCCAGGAGGGGGCCGAAGGGGGAGGTCAGGGCCTCGACGCCGTTGACGCGCTCGACGGTGACCGTGCCGAGCGTGCCCGCGCGGGCGGCCTCGGCGAGCGCCTCCGCCGCTTCGCGGAGCCGGGGATCGTCCGCAGGGGCGTCGTCCGGCGCGCTCGGCCAGGCCAGGAGTGTCTTCCCGCCGCGCTCCATGTACAGCGTCAGCTCCCCGCCGACCAGCACCACCAGCGAACCCGCCTTCCGCCCCGGCTTGTGCCCCGCCCCGGTGGGCGGCTCCGGCCAGCCGAGCGCCGCACCGTACGCGTTCGCCGGGTCGGCCGCCGCGAGGACGACGGCCCGGGAGGGCTGTGGACGACGGTGAGGGTGCCCTTGGGCGTACGGCGGGGGCGGGATGGGGCGCCGGGAGTTTCGGGGGGCGCCGGTGCCGGGGTCGGTGAAGTCGAGGCTGTCGGCGGGGGCCGGGGTGCTCCAGTCGAGGTCGGGGAAGCCGGTGCCGGGTGCGGGCGGGGTGAGGTGGTCGGGGTGGGGCGGGTGGCCGTACGCGGTGTCGGGGGCCGTCGGGAAGTCCTCCGGGGTCGGTCTGATGCCGCGCGTGGCGCTCGCCGGGAAGCCGTAGTCGGCCGGCGTCGCCGGGGCGGGGAGGGGTTCCTCCCGGTCGCGGGCGTTCGCCACCGCGCGCAGGCGGTCGACGGCGCCGTCCATTGCGAACTGGGCGGCGCCGAGGCCCTCCACGACGTACCCCCGGCGGGCCTGGCCGCTGTCCTCGAACGCGGACAGCACGCGGTACACCGCCGAGAAACCGCCCTCCACGCCCTCGGCGGCGACCGCGCCCCGGGTCACGACGCCGTGCCGGTCGAGGAGGGTGCGGGCCAGGGCGTGGGCGCGGACGGT
>NZ_JBTYMC010000249.1:0-9920 GCF_054880855.1 Streptomyces sp. S6
CCGGCCTCCGCACCGTCTCCCGGTGCGGAGGCCGGCCGACGCTCCCTCGCCGAGGCCCCGGTGCGGCAGCCGCACACCGTGTAGGGCGCCGGGAGGGCCGAGAGCGGCGCGAGCGCGACGCAGGACGACGGAACCCCCTCCACCAGGCCAGCCCCCCCACCACGACCGGCCGCCGCACCGCCCCGCCCCGCCCCGCCGGGGCAGCACATCCGCCTGCCCTCAGGAGGCGTGCGGTGCCCGGAGTTCGATCCGGTAGCCCCCTTGGGGCAGGGGGCCGGTCGCGAGGGTGCCGTCGAGGAGTTCGGCGCGTTCCCTGAGGCCGATGAGGCCGAGGCTGGCGCTGGGGAGGGCGACGCAGGCACGCGTGGGGGCGGTGTTGGTGACGGTGACGCCGAAATGCCGGGCGTCGTGCCACAGGAGGACCTCGGCGCGGGCGCCGGGGGCGTGTTTGCGGACGTTCGTCAGCGCTTCCTGCACCGTGCGGTACACGGTGCGCTGGGCGGTCGTGCTGATGCCCGGCGGGAGCGCGCCCGAGAGGGTGGTCTCGATGCCGCTGCCCGCCGTGAGCCGCCGGAGGTCGGCCAGCGTGGGCTGCGGGGTCAGCTCGGTCTCCTTGCCGCCGGACGCGCGCAGCAGGGTGACCATGTGCCGGAGTTCGTCGAGGGTGTTCACGCTCAGCGTGCGGATCGCGCGGGCGCCGTCGCGGGCGCCGTCGTCCTTGGCGGCGACCTGGAGCGCCCCGGCCTGCACGGCGATGAGGCTGACCTGGTGCGACACGACGTCGTGCATCTCCCGGGCCAGTTGGGCGCGTTCCCGGGCGAGGACGGTCTGCGCGTACAGGGCGCGCTCGTGCTCGCGGGCCTCCTCGATCTCGACGAGCCTGCGCGCCAGGTCGTGCCCGGTCTGGACGAGCTGCCCGATCAGGACCGGCGCGAACGCCGTCGCCAGCGTGTACACGAACTGGAGGAGCGTCCAGGCCCGGTCACCGGCGGACGTGCCGGCCAGCGGCCAGTCGACGATCGCCACGGCCGCGTTCAGCAGCGCGCAGCCCGCCAGCAGCGGACGGTTGCGGGTCCGCGCGGCCAGCGTGTACAGGGCGGCGATCGGCGCGACCGCCACGTCCAGGAACAGCGTCATGGGCAGGGTCAGCAGGACGACGGCCAGCGGGAACCGCCGGCGCAGCATCAGCCCCGCGCAGCCCACCGCGACACACACCCACATGAACGCCGACGTCTCGCCGTACAGGTTGATCCGCGCGTCGAGCACGGCGAGCACGACAAGTCCCGCGTCCACGGCGGACGGCGGCACCCGCCGCCACAGCGCCCGGCCCGCACCCACCGCCTGCCGCCACCGCCCGGCGGCCCGCACCGCCCGGATGTCGTCCACGGCCACTCCCCGGATCACCGGCGTTCCTCCTCACAGTTCCCTGCACATGTCTTTGTTCCGCCCGGCATCGGTGTGCTCACCGCTCTTCGAGCCGGCCGCTCAGCCACTCCAGGGTGGGGGCGATCTCCCGCTTCCAGGTGGTGAAGTTGTGGCCGCCGCTGTCGAGGATGATCGACGAGACCCGGGCGGGCGCCTTCACCTTCTCGATGAACGCCAGGGTGTCCTTGAGGTTCGCCTCGCCGCTCTTCGAGCTGCTGACGAGGAAGGACGACGCGGGGGCGGGGACATGGTCCAGGCTCCAGAGCAGGTCGGCGCGGTTCTTCAGGTTCTCGTCGCCGTGGAAGAGATCGCCCGTGGTCAGATCCTTGGGGGCCTTGTAGTGGGGGGACAGCCCCGCGCTCGCCGCGAACCGGTCCGGATGGTGCAGGCCCAGCTTCAGCGCGCAGTACCCGCCGGTCGAGTTCCCGACGACACCCCAGTTGCGGGCGTTCTCCCCGACCCGGTAGGCGCCCGACACGGCCCGGGGCAGGTCCTCGGCGAGGAACGTCTCGGTCTGCGGTCCTCGGGGGACGTTCGCGCACTCGGTGTCGCGGGGCGGTGCGACGGTCGGGCGCAGCATGACCAGGATCATCGGCCGCATCTTCCCGCGCGCCGCCAACTGGTGGGCCGTCGCCGGATACTTCAGCCCCTTGATCAGGGACATCGCGTTGCCGGGGTACCCGGTGAGCACGACCGACGCGGGGAACGTCCGCCGCTCCTGCCCCGCCCGGAAGTACTCCGGCGGCAGATAGACGTACGCGGGGGCGGTGATCCCGGACTTCGCGCCGCGTACGACGACCTTCTGTATCTGCCCGCCCGCCGACGGCTGCCGCTCCACGACGGTGAGCGGCGCCCTGCCGGTGCGGTCGGCCGCCCGGTCGACGACGGCCCGCTCCAGACCGAGGAGGTCGGCCCAGGACCCGTAGAGCAGGAACGTGTTGTTCGCCGCGAGGCCGACCGACGCGAACACCAGGACCTGGGTCGCCGACAGCAGCCCGGTCCGGCCGAGGACCGTACGCCAGCCGCGCCGGGCCAGCCGCGGCCACAGCACGACCGTCAGCACGAACAGCGCCCCCGCCGCCAGCACGGCGAGGAGCAGGACGTTGTCACTGGTGAGACCCATGGGAGAGGGAACCTTCTCGGGTGAGTCCCCGTGGCGGGGAGGTGGTTCAGGACGCGGTACGCGACCGTCGGCGGAAGAGGGCGGGCAGCCGGGGCGTCGTCACGAACCCCTCCGCGCGCCCGCAGGCGAGAGCGATCCGCAGCAGTTCGCCGTTCTTCTGGAAGAGGACGAAGCGCGGGACCCACACCGGCCGGTACTTGGCGTTGGCCCGGTACAGCGACTCGATCTGCCACCAGCGGGAGAAGAACCCGAGGACGGCCCGCCACAGCCGCAGCACGGGACCGGCGCCGAGCCGGTCCCCGCGCTCGAAGACCGACCGGAACATCGCGAAGTTGAGGGAGACCCGCGCGAGGCCCATCTCGTCCGCCCGGCGCAGGAGTTCGATCACCATGAACTCCATCAGCCCGTTGTCGCTGTCACGGTCCCGGCGCATCAGGTCGAGGGAGAGTCCCGCACGGCCCCAGGGGACGAAGCTGAGCAGCGCCCGCAGTTCGCCGTCCGCGTCGTGGCACTCCACCATCACGCAGCGCCCGTCGTCCGGTGCTCCGAGCCTGCCGAGCGCCATGGAGAACCCGCGCTCGGTCGCGCCGTCGCGCCAGCGGTCGGCGTCGGCGACCAGCAGGGCCATCTCCGGCTCGGGGATGTCCTCGTGCCGGCGGACGCGCGTGCTGTAGCCGGCGCGCAGCACCCGGTTGTGGGCCTGCCTGACCCCGCGCATCGCGCGGCCCTCCAGCGTGAAGCCGGCGACCTCGACGATCGCCTCGTCGCCCAGTTCGAGGGCGTTCAGACCGTGCCGCGCGTAGATGACGCCCGCTTCCTCGGACGCGCCCATGACGGCCGGGACCCACGCGTGTTCACGTGCCTCGGCCAGCCAGGCGTCGATCGCGCCCGGCCACGCCTCGGGGTCGCCGACGGGGTCGCCGGAGGCCAGCGAGACGCCGCCGACCACGCGGTAGGCCACCGCCGCCTTCCCGCTCGGGGAGAAGACCGCCGCTTTGTCCCGGCGCAGGGCGAAGTACCCCAGGGAGTCGCGGTCCCCGTGCCTCTCCAGGAGGGCGCGCAGCCGCTCCTCGTCGTCCTCGGTCAGCACCACCTGTCCCCGGGGGCTGCGGAACGCCACGTACAGGACGCTCAGGAACAGCACCGCCGCCGTCACGTTGAGGGTGCCGTCGACCCAGCCGGGCACCTGCACGAGCCGGGCCGCCTTCTCGGACGGGTCCAGCGTGACGAAGCGGGCCAGGACGTAGCCGAACCGGTCGGACATGCCCGCCTGCGTGCCGGTGCCGGTCGCCTGCACGAGCGCGCCGCCCAGCATGCTCCCCAGGATCAGACCGGCGACGAGCGTTCCGAGCGCGGTCCGCGGGTTGGCGGGGTCGCCCTTCGACGTGAACTCCCGGCGCCCCACGAGCAGCGCCAGCAGGAACAGCGCGGTGAGCGCGGCGGAGACCCAGTTGAGCCAGTGGTGCCGGAAGCCGAGGTCCTCTTCGGGGACGAACAGCAGCAGGAGCATGACCGTCAGGGTCAGCGCCGCGAGCACCGTGTTGAAGATCCACGCGGCCCGCTTGCGCCTGCGCATCGCCACGGCCAGGAACAGCGCCAGGACCGCGGACACCAGGCCGGTGGTGAGCAGGTACGGGGTGAAGTTCGCGCCCTCGTTGTGCTCCCGCACCCGGTCGCGCAGGGAGACGGAGAGCACCGCCAGCACGTTGAGCAGCGCCATGGCACGCAGGTACCAGACGACGGCCGTGGCCGCCGCTCGCCCGAACCCCGGTGCGGGCGGGGGCGGCGCGGGAGCAGGGGTCGGCTTCAAGGAGGCGGCGGGCGAAACGGTGGGTGCGGTCACACCTCGACCCTCCGGAAAGTCCGGCGCCCTGACCATCCGGCAACCGGCTGCACCTACCCCGCCGGGTGGCGGGGTCCGAGAGCTCGGACGCGGGACGCCGTGCGGCGGATGAAGGTCCCGCCGTGTGGCGGGGGGCGACCGGCCACTCGTCGGATACCGGAAGGCCGGGGCGTCGGCCAGGTTGGAGACATGCCCGGCAGGACGTCCTGGACGCCGGGCGGGAACAGCAGCGGTCGAAGGAGAGAACGACATGAGTGTTTCGCTGGGCAAGGGCGGCAACGTCTCGCTGAGCAAGGCGGCACCGGGCCTGACGGCGGTCCGCGTCGCCCTGGGCTGGGACGTCCGCACCACGACGGGCGCCGACTACGACCTGGACGCGAGCGCGCTGCTGTGCGGCGAGAACGGCAAGGTCGTCTCCGACGCGCACTTCGTCTTCTACAACAACCTCAAGAGCCCGGACGGCTCCGTCGAGCACACCGGCGACAACCTCACCGGTGAGGGCGACGGCGACGACGAGGTCATCGACGTCACCCTCACCGCCGTCCCCGCCGACGTGGCGACGATCGTCTTCCCCGTCTCCATCCACGACGCCGCCGCCCGCGGCCAGAGCTTCGGCCAGGTCCGCCAGGCCTACATCCGGGTCGTGAACCAGGCGGACGGCGTCGAGATCGCCCGCTACGACCTCAGCGAGGACGCCGCCTCCGAGACCGCGATGGTCTTCGGCGAGCTGTACCGCGCCGGCACGGAGTGGAAGTTCCGCGCCGTCGGCCAGGGCTACGCGTCCGGCCTCGCGGGCATCGCCCAGGACTTCGGCGTCCACGTCTGACCCCCCTTCCGTCCCGCCCCTCACCTCGATCCACCCCGGGAGTTCTCATGTCCATCAGCCTTGCCAAGGGCCAGACGATCAGCCTGACGAAGTCCGACACGACCCCGCTGAGCCGCGTGCGGATGGGGGTCGGCTGGCAGGCGAGGCAGCGCACGGGCTTCTTCGCGAAACTGATGGGCCCCAAGGAGATCGACCTCGACGCGTCGGCGGTCCTGTACGCGGGCCGGACGGTCGTGGAGGTCGTCTTCTTCCAGCACCTGGTCAGCGTCTTCGGCGCGGTGAAGCACTCCGGCGACAACCGCGTCGGCGGCGAGGGCGCGGGGGACGACGAGTCCATCACGGTCGACTTCACGCGGATGCCGCCCGAGGTGGACCAGATCGTCTTCACCGTCAACTCCTTCACCGAGGTGACGTTCGACGAGGTCGAGAACGCCTACTGCCGTCTGGTGGACGAGGCCACGGGCGGTGAACTCGCCCGCTACACCCTCTCCGGCGGCGGCTCCCACACCGCCCAGATCATGGCCAAGGTCTTCCGCACGGACGCGGGCTGGCAACTGGCCGCCATCGGCGAACCCGCCTCCGGGACGACCTTCCAGTCCCTCCTGCCCGCCATCGAGCGCCACTTGTGACGCGGCTCAGGCGGCGAGCCCGTCGACGGCCTCGCGCAGGTCGGTGAACGTGGGGCAGACCAGCGGTCTGCCGACGGCGGTCATGGTCCACGCGTCGGCCGTACGGGTCAGCTCCGCCATGACCAGCGCCGTGTGCGGGCCGGCGGCGGGGAACGCGTAGCGGGCCAGCTCGCGGCCCAGGCTCTCGTCGACGAGCCGGCAGTGCGCGCGGTGCACCGTCTCGAAGGTGCCGCCGTCGAGAGAGCTGACGACGAAGACGACGCGGTCGGCGTGCGGGGACAGCCGGGGCAGCCGGGCGAAGAACGACTCGTTGTCCCCCACGTCCGCGGTGTCCTCCACCACGAGCCCGGTGACGTGCTCCACGGACCCCTCCGGGTGGACGGGGTTCTCGGTGAACAGGACGTCGACGAACCGTCCCTCGCCGTACAGCAGGGCGAACGTGCCGAACCGCCCGCGCCGCCGCCCGAGCGCGCCGAGCAGCCCGGGACGCGGGGCGCGCTGCCAGCCGATCCCCATCCGCATCAGGGTCAGCGGACGGCCGTCCGCCCTGCTCAGCGGGACCTGCTGGCCCGTGGCCATGAGGTGGGGCATGGGGACTCCAGACGAGAGGCCGGGCGGACCGGCGGGCGCCGGACCACTGTCCTCAGCCTCCCGGGACGTCCTGTTTGCCGGTATCCGACGGATGTCCGGCCCCGCCCCGCCACCCGGCCGGGCCACCCCCGCCGCACGGCGGGGGTACCGTCCGCCTACTTCTGCGCGCCCCCCGTCCATTCGTCCGCCAGCAGCCCCAGCAGCACCTCGTCCAGGAGTTCTCCCATCACCCAGGCCGAGGACCGCAGGACGCCCTCGCGGGTGAAGCCGTTGTGCTCGGCGGCGCGGAGCATTGCCGCGTTGTCGGCGAGGGTCTCGATCTGGAGGCGGCGCAGGCCGCGCACGGTGAAGCCGTAGTGGCACAGGACGGCGACGACGTCGGTGCCGTAACCCTGGCCGCGCCAGGAGGGGAGCAGGCCGAGACCGAGGTGGGCGAGACGGTTGTGGTTGTCGATGCCCCACAGGACGGCGGACCCGACGAGGACACCGCTCTCCAGGTCCACCACGGAGAACGGGACGTGCGTGTCGTCCGCCTTGGTGAGCAGGGGGTCCTTCGCGTCGGGCGAGACGGGGACCCAGGGGCGGGGGTCCGTACGGGAGGCGTTGACGACATCGTCGAAGAGCTCGGTCCGCAGGACCGGGATGTCGTCCTCGCGCCGGGCTCGGAGCGTGACCTTCTTGCCTGTGAGCATATGAGCTTCCTATCGGCCGGGTTCGGAGGACGGCAACCGGATTTGCGCGCGCTCCCCGGGCGCTGCTCGTGCCCTCGATCCCGAACCCGGGGTGAGCCCCCGGCGTACGCCGGCCGACCGTCCGGCACACCCCGCCCCCTGATCACGCCCCGGTCACCCACAGACCACCGCCCCGAAGGCGGAACGTCGTCTCCCAGCCACCCTCCCTCGCCACGCTGACAGGGTGCTGGCCAAGGCTTTTCCTCCCGCTCTCCGCCGCTGCCAGGTACTCGGCCTGGCCGGTACCTCCTGTCTGGCGTTGGGCGGGGAGTCCGCCGGCGCCCTCCCCGCGCGCGAACTCCTCGCGCCCTCCTCACCGCACGCCGTGCTCGGCCTGGTCGGCGTCTACTTCGGACTCGTCCTGCTGACGGCGGCCTGGGTGATGCTCGGCCGCCGGGTGCGCGGCGGCGAACAGCCCTCCACACGCGCGCTGGTGCTCGTCCTCGCGGTGTGGGCCGCGCCCCTGATCGTCGCGCCGCCGCTGTTCAGCCGGGACGTCTACAGCTACCTCGCGCAGGGCGCGATGGTCGACGCCCACATCGACGTGTACTCCTACGGCCCCTCCAGCCTCGGCGGCCCGCTCGCCGACGAGGTCGCCCCGCTGTGGCGGCACACCGGGGCGCCGTACGGGCCCGCGTTCATGGGACTCGCCGGGGTCCTCGCGGGGCTCACACGAGGGGAACTGCCCGCCGGGCTGTACGGCATGAGGTGCGTGGCGCTGCTCGGGGTCGCGCTGATGGCCGCCGCGCTGCCCCGCCTCGCCCGGCACTGCGGCGCGGACCCGGCGGTAGCCCTGTGGCTCGGGGTGCTCAACCCGCTGGTGCTGCTGCACCTGGTCGCGGGCGCCCACAACGACGCGATCATGCTGGGCCTGCTCGGCATCGGCCTGGTCGCCGCCCTCGGCGGACGCTTCGCGCTCGGCGCCGTCCTCGTCACCCTCGCCGCCCTCGTCAAGGCGCCCGCCGCGCTCGGGCTGGTGGCGGTCGTGCTGGTCCAGCACAGCCCGCTGCGCGGGGCCGTGAAGACCCTCGCGATCTCCGCCGCGACGACCGTCGCCGTCACCGCCGCCACCGGCACCGGATACGGCTGGATCAGCGCCCTCAGCACCCCCGTCTCCCCGCAGAACTGGGCCCTCACGAGCCTCCTGGGCCGCGCCACCGGCGCCCTCCTCACCCACGCCGGAAGCGACCTCGCGCCGCTCGCCGTGCCCGCCTGGCACACCCTGGGGCTGGTGATCACCGCCGCTCTCGTCGCGGTGATCTGGTGGCGGCTGCGGCCCCGCCCGGTGTACGCGCTCGGCCTCAGCCTCGCCGCGATCGCCGCGTTCGGCCCCGCGATCCGCCCCTGGTACGCGCTGTGGGGGCTGTTCCTGATCGCCGCCGCCGCGCCCGACACGTCGGCACGCCGCCGTACCGCCGTCGCCGTGGCCGGGGTGCTCGCCCTCGCCGTCCTGCCCGACGGGGACCCCGCCGACCCCGGACAGATCCTGCTGGCCGTCTCCGGCGGCGCCCTCGCGGTCGTCGTCCTGTGGCAGGCCCGCCTCGCCTCCGGCCCGCTCCGAAGCCGTACGGCGTGACCGGCACGCCCCCACGAACCCCGAGGACCATGAGACTCCCTGAGACCGACCGAGGCCGACTGACCCTGCTCCTCGCGCTGGCCGCCGTCGTCACGGTGTTCACCGCGACCGTGCCGCTCCTGCGGGACTGGTTCGACCTGCGCGTCTACTACGGGACGATCGACCACTGGGTCCACCACGGCGGACGCGTCTACGACTACCGGGTGCCCGACACCCCGTACGGCTTCACCTACCCGCCGTTCGCGGCCGTCGCGATGCTCCCGATGGCGCTGGTGGGCCTGCGCACGGCGATCGGACTCGCCCTGCTGCTCAACCTGGCCGCCCTCGCCCTGGTCCTGCGCCTGCTCGCCGGCCGGGAGTGGCGCCGGCACGGCTGGTACGGGATCGGGCTCGCCCTGTGCGTGCTGGCGCTGTTCGAGCCGCTGCGGGACACGGTCAGCTTCGGGCAGGTCAACATTCTGCTGCTGGCGCTCGTCCTCGTGGACGCGCATCTGCTGGCCACCGGGCGCAGCCGCTGGGCGGGTGTCGGGATCGGCCTCGCGGCGGCGGTGAAGCTGACGCCCGCGCTGTTCATCGGGTTGCTGCTGGTGACCCGGCGGTGGCGCGCGGCCGGGATCGCGACGGCTGTCGCCGCCGGCGCGACGGTGCTCGCCGCGCTGATCGCCCCCGGCGCGTCACGGTTCTACTGGACGACCGCGATGTGGGACACCGCGCGCGTGGGCCGCCTCGACTACGTCTCCAACCAGTCCCTCCAAGGGGTCCTCGCCCGCCTCGGCGTCGACAGCAAGGCGGTGTGGGCGACCGTCGTGCTGGTGGTGCTCGCCGTGTGGGTGTGGCGGGTGCGGCGGACGCAGGAGTGGCGCACGTCGTTCGCGTTGACGGGGTTGACGGCCTGTCTGGTCAGTCCGGTGACATGGGTGCATCACTTGATCTGGTTGATTCCGTCGTTCGTCGTGTTGATCCGATCCGGTCATGTGCGGATCGCGTCAACTCTGTATGCCGTCATGTGCACCAGTGTCGTGTGGATCTGGTTCCACGACGCGTCCGGCCTCGACGGGTTCGTCGGCAGCAACATGTACGTGTGGATCACGCTGGGCCTGCTGCTGTGGCTGCCGACCGGTCAGCGCCGGCTCCCGGCCCGCAGCGCGAGCGACACCCCGCCCGCGCCCAGCGCCG
>NZ_JBTYMC010000250.1:0-9808 GCF_054880855.1 Streptomyces sp. S6
GCGCCACGCCGCCCGGTGAGCAACAGCCGCCGCACACCGTGCCGTTCGACCAGGTGACGGGCGACCCGGGCGCCGATCCCGCCGGTCGCGCCGGTCACCAGGACGGCGCCGTCGGCGTCGAACACCGGCCCGGTGTCCTCGGCGGCCGGCAGCCGGGTGAGCCGGGGCACGTGGACGGCCCCTGCACGCAGCGCCAGTTGGGGTTCCCGACCGGCGAGGGCGGCCGGGAGGGCGGTGAGCGCTGTGGCCGTCTCTTCGAGGTCGACCAGGATCACCCGGCCGGGGTGCTCGCTCTGCACGGCACGCACGAGACCCCAGACGGCGGCCCGCGCCGGATCCACAAAGGCGTCGTCCGGTCCGACGGCGACCGCGCCGTGAGTGACCAGCGTCAGCGGAATGTCTGTCAGCCGCTCGTCGCCCAGCCACTCCTGAAGCAGCGCCAGCGTCTCGCGGGCAAGCGTGTGGGCGCCGGCGACGGGGTCCGTGCCGTCCGGGGTGTCGCACCAGGCGAGGGCGACGGCGGGGGCGGGGGCGCCGGAGGCCAGCGCGTCGGCGAGGACGCGGGCGTTCGCGTAGGGGACGACGTCGCGGCCGGTGGCGGCCAGGGACGGACGCAGCTGCCTCGGGTCGAGGCCGACCAGCGCCCAGCCGTCCCGGTCCGTGGCGGCCGGGAGGGGCAGGTGCTGCCACTGGAGGCGGTACAGGTCGGCGGCCTGGGCCTGCGGGACGCTGGGGGTGCGCAGGGTCAGCGCGTCGACGTCCAGCACGGGCTGTCCGCCAGGCGTGGTGAGGTGCACGGCGACCGTGCCGTCGTCGGCCGCGGTGAGCGTGGCCCGCAGTGCGCGGGTGTCGCAGGCGTGCAGGCTCACCCCGGACCAGGCGAACGGCAGCCCCGCCGGGACCGGCACGGCGTCCGCTCCCTGGGCCGCGAGGACGCCGAGGGCGAGCGGCTGGAGGGCGGCGTCGAGGAGCGCCGGATGCAGGAGGTGGCCGTCGTCCTCGGTGGTGAGGTGCTCGGGCAGGGCGACCTCGGCGTGCAAGGCGCCGTCCGTCCGCCACAGGGCGGTCAGGCCGTGGAAGGCGGGGCCGTACTCCAGGCCGCGCTGTGCGGTGGCGAGGTAGAAGTCGTCCAGCGGGACCGGCTCGGCGCCCGGTGGCGGCCACGCGGCCTCGGTGACGGCCGGGGTCGGGGTGGCCGGGGTCAGGGCTCCGTCGGCGTGCCGGGTCCACTCGGCGCCGGGTCCCTCCGTGCGGGCGTGGACGGTGAAGGTCCGTCGGCCGGCGGGGTCGGCGGGGGCCACGCCGATGCGCAGGGCGGTGGTGCCGGTGACCGCGAGCGGCGCGTGGACCACGAGTTCCTCCACCCGGTCGCAGTCGGCGTACCGGCCCGCGTGCAGGGCGAGTTCGAGGAACGCGGTGCCGGGCAGGATCGGGGTGCCGCCGAGGGCGTGGTCGGCGAGCCAGGGGTGCCGGTCGGTGGCGAGGGAGCCGGTGAACAGCAGTCCGCCGGTCTCCGGGAGGGTGGTGACGGCGCCGAGGAGCGGGTGGCCGGCGGCGTCGAGACCGAGGGCGGTGGCGTCCTGGGGGGCGGCGCCGAGCACCTTGAGCCAGTACCTGCGGTGCTGGAAGGCGTAGGTGGGCAGGGTGACCGTGCGGGCGTCGTCGTCGGCGTAGTAGGCGGCCCAGTCCACCGAGTGTCCGGCCAGGGCGAGCCGGGTGACGGCGGTGGTGAGCGCGTCGCCCTCCGTGCGGTCCGCCGAACGCAGCGCCGCCACGCAGGTCACCGCGTCGGTGACGTGCTCACCGGCGGTCTCCTCCGTCATGGCGGTCAGGGCGCTGCCGGGACCGGCCTCCAGGAACGTCCGCGCGCCCCGGTCGAGGAGGGTGCGCACGCCGTCCGCGAACCGCACACAGCCTCGAACTTGCCGCACCCAGTAGGCGGGCGAGCACAGTTCGGCGGCCGTGGCCGCGCCACCGGTGACGTTCGAGACGACGGTCAGGCGCGGCTCGTGGAACTCGACCCGCGCCAGCTCGGCGGCGAAGTCGGCGAGCATCGGCTCCATCAGCCCGGAGTGGAAGGCGTGGCTGACCGCGAGCCCCTTGACGCGGTAGCCCCGCCCGACGAACTCGGCGGTGACGGCCCGCACTTGGTCCTCGGGACCGGAGACGACGACGGCGGTGGGGCTGTTGACGGCCGCGATGCCCACGTCACCCGCGTCCGCGCAGGTCGCGAGGACCCCGATGACGTCGCTCTCGGCGGCCCGCACCGCGACCATCGTGCCCCCGGCGGGCAGCGCCTGCATCAGCCGCGCGCGGGCGGCGACCACCCGGCAGGCGTCGGGCAGCGTCCACACCCCGGCGACGTGCGCGGCGACCAGCTCCCCGACGGAGTGCCCGAGCAGCAGGTCCGCGCGCACTCCCCAGCTCTCCAGCAGCCGGTACAGGGCGACTTCGACGGCGAACAGGGCGGGCTGGGCGAGCCCGGTCCCGGCGACGTCCGCTGCGGTGCCCTCGAACACTGCCTCCTTCAGCGCGAGCCCCTCGAACGCGGCGCACACCTCGTCGAAGGCCGCCGCGAACACGGGGTGGCGCGCGTACAGGTCCCGTCCCATGCCGACGCGCTGCGAGCCCTGGCCGGGGAAGACCACCGCGAGGGGGGTCTCGCGGGCGGTGCCGGTGAGGACGTCGCCGTTCGGGGTGCCCTCGGCGAGGGAGCGCAGCCCGGCGAGGAACGTGTCGGGTGCGTCGGCGAGGACGGCGGCGCGGTGGGTGAGGGGGCTGCGGGTGGTGGCGAGGGAGCGGGCGACGTCCACAGGGGTGGCGCCGGGGTCGAGGTGGTCGTGGAGGCGGGCCGCCTGGTCGCGCAGAGCGGATTCGGTGGCCCCGGACAGCAGCCAGGGGACCAGCGGCACGGCGGCGTCCGGCTCGACGGACTCGGGCTCGGGCTCGGGTGTGTGCTCCAGGATCACGTGGGCGTTGGTGCCGCTGATCCCGAACGAGGAGACCCCCGCCCTGCGTGGACGGTCGACCGAGGGCCACTCCCGCCCTTCCGTCAGCAACTGCACGCCGCCCGAGGACCAGTCGACCTGCCGGGTGGGCTCGTCGACGTGCAGGGTGCGCGGCAGGACGCCCGCGTGCATCGCGAGGATCGTCTTGATGACCCCGGCGACACCCGCCGCGTACTGCGTGTGCCCGATGTTCGACTTCACCGACCCGAGCCACAGGGGCCGCTCCGGATCCCGCCCCCTGCCGTAGGTCGCCAGCAGCGCCTGCGCCTCGATCGGGTCGCCGAGCCTCGTCCCGGTGCCGTGCGCCTCGACGGCGTCCACGTCGCCGGGGGTGAGCCCGGCGCTGTCCAGCGCGGCCCGGATCACCCGCTGCTGCGACGGACCGTTCGGCGCGGTGAGCCCGTTGGAGGCACCGTCCTGGTTGACGGCCGAGCCCTTCACAGTCGCGAGCACCCGGTGCCCGTTGCGGCGGGCGTCCGAGAGGCGTTCGAGGACGACGATCCCGACGCCCTCACCCCAGCCGGTGCCGTCGGCGGTGTCGGCGAACGCCTTGCAGCGGCCGTCCGAGGACAAGCCGCCCTGGTTGGCGAACTCGGCGAACGAACCCGGCGTGGCCATCACGGTGACACCGCCCGCGAGCGCGAGATCGCACTCCCCCGCGCGCAGCGCCTGCCCGGCGAGGTGCAGGGCGACCAGCGACGACGAGCACGCGGTGTCGACGGTGACCGCCGGGCCCTCCAGTCCGAGGACGTAGGAGACCCGCCCGGACATGACGCTGCCCGAGGAGCTGGTCAGCGCGTAACCCCCGGCCAGCGCGGCCGAGTTCATCAGCAGGGCGCCGTACTCCTGCGGGGTGCCGCCGACGAACACGCCGGTGCGGGAGCCGCGCAGGGAGTGCGGGGCGATCCCGGTCCGCTCCAGCGCCTCCCACGACGTCTCCAGCAGAAGCCGCTGCTGCGGGTCCATCGACAGGGCCTCACGCGGCGAGATCCCGAAGAACTCGGCGTCGAAGTCCCCCGCGTCGTACAGGAACGCGCCCTGCCCGTCCAGCGTGGCCCCCTGTCCGGGGTCGTACAGGTTCAGCGCGTTCCAGCCCCGGTCGGTGGGGAAGTCGGCCATCTCGTCCCGGCCCTCGGCCAGCAGGTCCCACAGGTCCTCGGGGCCGCGCACCCCGCCCGGGTAGCGGCAGGCCATGCCGACGACGACCAGCGGGTCGTCCGTGTCGACGGCCCGGACCGTGTTCGGGGTCGACTGCGGGGCGGCGCCCAGGAGTTCGGCGCGCAGGTGCTCGGCGAGGGCGGTCGGGGTGGGGTGGTCGAAGACGAGGGTGGCGGAGAGTTTCAGGCCGGTCGCCGCGTTCAGCCGGTTGCGGAGTTCGGTCGCGGTGAGCGAGTCGAACCCGAGGTCCTTGAAGGGCCGTCCGGCGGCGATGCCCGTCGGCTCGTCGTGGCCCAGGACGGCGGCGGCCCGGCCGCGCACCACGTATCAGTACGTCGTCGGCGCGCAGTTCACCGAGCGCCTGCGGCCCGTCGACGACCGGCAGCCGGTATGTCAACTCCCCTTCCGGGACGTGCAGTCGCAGCCCGTGTTCCTCGATCGCCGCCTTGTGCGCGCCGCGCGCGACGAGGACGACTTCCCGTCCGGCGCCCGCGAGCCGGCCGCCGATGGTGCCGCCGACGGCACCCGCTCCGATGATGACGTAACGCATGGGACGAGCGTAGGGTCTCTCGTGTGACCAGTGGTTTTCGGGAGTACTTCGACCTCGGCGGCGAACTCCCCGTCCGCCGCCTCGGCTTCGGCACCGCCCAGCTCACCGGGCCCGGCTACTGGGGTCCGCGCGGCTGCGTGCGGGACGCGGTCGCCGTGCTGCGGCGGGCCGTCGAGCGCGGGGTGACGCTGATCGACACGGCCGACAACTACGGGCCTCATGTCGCCGAGGAACTGGTCGCCGAGGCGCTGTACCCGTATCCGGCGGGGCTGGTGATCGCCACCAAGGGCGGGGTGGTGCGGACGAGTTCCGAGGCCTGGCACGTCGACGGGCGGCCGGAGCGGCTGCGGGCGATGTGTGAGGGGAGTCTGCGGAGGCTGCGGGTCGAGCGGATCGACCTGTACCAGTTGCACCGGATCGACCCCGGCGTCCCGCTCGCCGAACAGCTCGGTGTGCTGGACGAGTTGCGGGGCGAGGGGAAGATCCGGTTGGTGGGGTTGGACACGGTGACGCCGCAGCAGCTCGGTGAGGCGCTGGAGTCGACGCGGATCGCGTCCGTGCAGAACCGGTTCAATCTGCGGGACCGGTCCTCCGAGCGGCTTCTGACGATGTGTGAGGAACGGGGGATCGCGTTCCTGCCGTGGTTCCCGCTGGGGAACGGTGCCCTGGCGGGCGACCCGGAGTGCGAAAGCGTCGCCGCGGCACAGGGGGTGACGGCGAGTCAGGTCGCGCTGTCCTGGCTGCTGCACCGGTCGCCGGTGCTGTGCCCGACGCCGGGGACGGGGTCGCTCGGGCATCTGGAGGAGAACCTGGCCGCCGGGGCCGTACGTCTGTCGGGCGAGGAGTTGCTACGGCTGGGGCTCGGGTGAGGTCAACTCGGCCAGTTTCACGACCGTGTTCCAGTTCCGGGCCGTCGCGATCAGGCCTTTCGTGAGGCGGGGTCGGGCGAGTTGTTCGGCGAGCTTGGAGCGGCCGAGGCCGTCGGGGGCGTAGAGGTACAGGGCGCGGTCGCCGAGGCGGAACTCCTCGGGGAGATACGCCGGTTGGTCGATCTCGGCGAAGCGGTCCGGGGTGACGGGGGCGGAGAAGTAGGTGACGTGGAGCTGCTTGGGCTGGAGGTCGGCCGCCGGGAAGGGGCAGGCGTCGACGATGGCCTGGAGGTAGGTGTGGTCGCGGACGAGGACGTCGACGGTGAAGCCGAAGCGCTTCTCGACGGCCGCCTCCAGTTCGGCGGCGAGGGAGGTCTCGTCGCCGCCTGATGCGGTGAAGACGGCCTGGCCGCTCTGGAGGTGGGTGCGGACACCGCCGTGCCCGAGGCCCTCCAGGAGGGTGCGCAGGTCGGCCATCGGGAGCTTGCGGTGGCCGCCCACGTTGATGCCGCGCAGGAGGGCGGCGTACGTCGTCGTCATGAGGTCACCCTAGAGGGGCGTCCGGGCTGGTCGGGGTGGCGCGTCCCTGAGGCGGGCGGGGTTCGTCCCCCATGTGTGTAGGGGGCAGGGGTCCTCCCCGGTGACGAGGGCGGGAGGTCCATCGGGATGAGTTCGCAGGCCGTGACTTCACCGGTCAGCACGAGGAGCGGTCCTTATCGGCGCCATACCTTCGATACACAGGTGATGGCAGCGGGTCGTCGCCCGACCCGAGGGGGATGGCCGGTCATGGGCAAGGCAGACGTGAGGGTGCGGGGCTTCGCCGCCCGCGCCGGGGGGTGGAGCGCCCGCCACCGATGGGCGGCCGTGGGGATCTGGGTGCTGTTCGTCGTCCTGGCGATGGGGCTCGGCTCGGCGGCGGGCCAGGTGAACGTCGGTGACGGGGACGGCCTCAAGGGCGAGGTGCGCACCGCCGCGACCATCATCAAGGACTCCGGCATCGAGGAACCGGCGGGCGAGACCGTCCTGGTGCAGGCGAAGGGCGGTGAACTCAAAGCCACCGACGCCGAGTTCAGAAAGGCCGTACAGGCGGTGATCACGGCCGTCGAGAAGTCCGGCCGGGCGACCGGCGTGACGTCCCCGTACGACACGAAGACGATCTCGAAGGACGGACGCAGCGCGCTCGTCCAGTTCGACATGCGGGGCAAGGCCGACACGGCGGGCGACCGGGTCGAGCCGGTACTGAAGGCCGTCGCCGGCGTCCAGAAGGAGCACGCCGACACGCTGCGGATCGAGGAGATCGGCTCCGCCAGCATGAAGAAGACGTTCTCCGACGCGTTCGGCGACGACTTCAAGCAGGCCGAGTACTCCGCCGTCCCCGTCGCTCTCGGCATCCTGCTGATCGCGTTCGGCGCGCTGGTCGCGGCGCTGCTGCCGGTGGCGCTGGCGCTCACCGCGATCGCGGCGACGATGGGTCTGATGGGCCTCGTCAGCCACCTCCAGCCGATGAGCGACACCGCCAACTCGGTGATGCTGCTGGTCGGGCTCGCCGTCGGCGTCGACTACTGCCTGTTCTACCTGCGCCGGGAGCGTGAGGAGCGGGACGCCGGGCGGGACGCGCAGACCGCGCTGCGGATCGCCGCCGCGACGAGCGGCCGGGCGATCGTCGTCTCCGGGGTGACCGTGTGTGTCGCCATGGCGGGCATGCTGTTCACCGGGCTCGCCGAGTTCGAGGCGATGGGCCTGGCCTCCCTGATGGTCGTCGCCGTCGCGATGGTCGGCTCGGTCACCGTGCTGCCCGCGCTGCTGTCGCTGCTCGGGGAGCGGGTCGAGAAGGGGCGGGTGCCGTTCCTGCGCCGCCGGTCCCGGGGCAACGGCGAGAACCGGTTCTGGTCGGCCGTCCTCAAGCGGGTGCTGGCCCGGCCGTGGGTGTCGGTGGCCGTCGCGGGCGGTGCGCTCCTCGCGATCGCCGCTCCCGCGCTCGGCATGAAGACGCAGAACCTGACGCTGGAGCAGGAGTTCGGCGACCGGCTGCCCATCGTCCAGACGTACGTGCGCGTCAACGACGCGTTCCCCGGCGGGACCGGTCCGGCCGAGGTCGTCGTCAAGGCGAAGGACATCTCCGCCCCCGAAGTCCGGTCCGCGCTGGAGGAGTTCAAGGCGGAGGCGGTCGCGTCGGGTGCCTCGCGCGGCCCGGTCGAGATCAAGGTGCACCAGCGGCAGAACCTGGCCTACGTGTACGTCCCGCTGGTCGGCGGCTCCGATCTGGACGAGGCCGGCAAGAGCCTGGTGAAGCTGCGCGACGAGGTGCGGCCCGCAACGCTGGGCAAGGTGGCGGGAGTTCAGGCGCCGATCTCCGGTGAGGTGGCCGGATCGCACGACTTCAACGAGCAACTCGTGGGCTCCGTCGCCCCGGTGTTCGCCTTCGTCGTCGTCTTCGCCTTCCTCCTGATGCTGCTGTCGTTCCGCTCGCTCACCGTCGCGATCACCTCGATCGCCCTCAACCTCCTTTCCGTGGGGGCTGCTTACGGGATCCTCGTGGCCGTCTTCCAGCACGGCTGGGGTGCCTCGCTGGTCGGCGCGGAGGGGGTCGGGGCCATCGTGACCTGGCTGCCGCTGTTCCTCTTCGTCATCCTGTTCGGCCTCTCGATGGACTACCACGTGTTCGTGGTCTCCCGGATCCGCGAGGCCCGGATGCGGGGCCGCACCACCCGGGACGCCATCACCCACGGCGTCGTCACCACCGCCGGTGTCGTCACCAGCGCCGCCGTCATCATGGTCGCCGTCTTCGCGATCTTCGGGACGCTGTCCATGCAGTCCATGAAGCAGATGGGTGTCGGCCTCGCGGCTGCCGTCCTGATCGACGCGACGGTCATCCGGGGTGTGCTGCTGCCGGCCGTGATGGCGCTGCTCGGGGAGCGGAACTGGTATCTGCCGAAGTGGCTGCGGTGGATGCCGGACATGACGCATGACGAGTCGGCCGAGGCGATCGCTCCGCCGGAGGAGCACAGGACGCCGCTGAAGGTGTGAACCGAACCGGTCCGAGGGCCCGTCGACTCCGGGGAGAGTCGACGGGCCCTCCGGTGTCCCTAGCCCACCACCTCGAACAGGCGCAGCCACTCCCCGGGCGTCACCGCCCCCACCAGCACACCGCGCTCCAGCCCGGCCGCCCTGAACGCCGCGTCGACTCGCCGCCGGGGACAGACCCTCCGCAACGACGCGTGCAACGATCCCCCGACCCCGGAGAACCCGGCCTCGACCAACTCCCCCCATCGCGCGTACGACGCCGGCTCCACCAGAGGCGTCGGGCGCCGCTCGATCCGTACGACCCCGGCGTCCACCCGGGGCATCGGCCTGAACCGGGTCCGCGCCACCCTCCCGACCAGCCGCCACTCGTACCGGGGCCACGTCCGTACCGTCAGCAGCGTCCAACTCCCGTAGTCACCGGTGCGTTTGCGGGCGTACTCCAGTTGGGTCATGAGGGTGGCGTCCGTGAGAGCGGGTGCTGTCAGGCACCAGTCGACGATGGCTGCCGTACGGGAGAAGGGCACGTTCCCGGCGACGGAGAACGGTGTCCGGGGTGGCTGCGAGGTGAGGAAGTCGCCGCCGATCACGGTGACTTGTGGCGTCGCGTCGAAGCGGGATCGCAGTCCGGGCAGGAGCCTCGGGTCGATCTCGTACGCGCGCAGCTCATGGCAGCGCGGGGCGAGGTGTTCCGTCAACGCGCCCTTCCCCGCGCCGACTTCGAGCATCAGCGGGGTTCTGCCGGGGAACGGCACTGCGAGCCGGGCGAGTTGTCGTGCCGAGGCGCGGTCCGCGAGGAAGTTCTGGGAGAGCGCGCGTGCGACGGGAGAGGGGCGGGCGGCCATGGCCAACGTCCTTTGTCTTCCGGGATTTTGGGGAACGGGCAGCCGTGACCCCGACCGGAAGACAGGAAATGAACACGCCTCTCAGGCGTGCGGGAAAACAGGACGACCCGGCGGCTCAGCCGTCAGCGGGTGTCGCGTCCCGGACCGGTCAGGGTTCCGGGGTCGCGACGCATCCGAACGGAGTACGTGACGCCCCGGCCGAGACCGGTGTTGATGATCGTGCAGTTCGCTGCCACGGGTCAGACGCTAGACGAGTCTTTCCGAATGCCTGCGGGTACGAAGAGAGGGTGTTCATGATCGTTTGTGACGACGAACTTGAACACCCTCGTGACCGCACTGTACGTGAAGATCGACGAC
>NZ_JBTYMC010000251.1:0-9806 GCF_054880855.1 Streptomyces sp. S6
CCTCCCACACCGACTGGCACCTGCCCGCACCCCCGCCGGAGGGCTTCGAGGACGGCACGCTCCCCTTCCTGTCCCTCCCGGACGTGACGGCGGCCGTCGCCTGGCACCGCGCCCCTGGTACCGCACCCGTGCCTACCGCCTCACCCGCACCCTCCTCGTGGCCGCCGCGCTCACGACGGCCGGCGTCTGGTGGGCGGGCCCCGGCACCCCCTCCTCCCCGGCGATCACCGCGGCCCCCGGCTCCGACGCCAAGAGCGTCCGCGGGGTATCCGGCGCGTCCGGTCCCTCCGGCACTTCCGGGACGACGGCCCCCGGCCCCGACGCGAGAAACGTGCCCCCGACATCCGGTACGACGAAGGCGCCCCCGAAACCCGCCCCCACCCCCCACCCGTACCCCTCCAGAGCCACCCGCCTCGTCATCCCCTACCTCGACGTCGACGCCCCGGTCACGCCTCTGTCCCTCGACCGTGACCACCGCCTCACCGCACCGCCCGTCGACGTCCCCAACCTCGTCGGCTGGTACTCCGGCGGCCCCGCACCGGGCGCCCGAGGCACGGCCGTCGCCGTCGGACACCTCGACACCCACACCACCGGCGCCGTCTTCGCCGGCCTCAAGGAACTCAGCCCGGGTCACCTGATCGAGGTCCACCGAGCGGACGGACGAACCGCCGTCTACACGGTCGACACCGTCACGTCCTACGACAAGAAGGACTTCCCCGACCGGGAGGTGTACGGCGACCGAGGACGCCCCGAACTGCGCCTGATCACCTGCGCGGGCCGCTACGACCGCCGGACCGGCTACTCGGGCAACACGGTCGTCTTCGCGCACCTCACGGGGGTGCGGGGGCGTTGAGGGGGCGCCTTCCCTCCGTGTCACCGATGGTCATCGGCCCCTGGTGTGACCCGTACGACCCGGACCGGGCCCCGAAACCCTCCGGCGCCACAGCGTGATCGGCTCACTGAACAGGTCGCGCACCCCGGTTCTCGTCCATCCCGTTGACCCCATACCGTCCGGTCAGTATGTTCCCGGGAACGTCCCCCGCGCCCCACGGAGTGTGCACGCATGGACACGTTCCCCACCGCTCACCCCCGTACGACCCCTACCCCCACGGCGTCACACCGCCGGGTCGCCACCGCTGCCGCGCTGGCGTCGGCCGTGGAGTGGTACGACTACTTCGTCTTCGGGATCGCCGCCGCGCTGGTGCTCGGTGATCTGTACTTCCCGTCGGGCAGTTCGACGGCCGGGATCCTCGCCGCCTTCGCGACCTTCGCCGTCGGGTTCCTGGCCCGGCCGATCGGCGGGATCGTGGCCGGGCAGCTCGGCGACAAGCGGGGCAGGAAGCCGATGCTGGTGATGGCGCTGACCCTGATGGGGGTCGCGACCACCGGTATCGGGCTGCTGCCCACCTACGACACGATCGGGGTGGCCGCGCCGATCCTGCTGGTGCTGCTGCGCGTCGTGCAGGGCATCGCCGTGGGCGCGCAGTGGGGCGGCGCGATGCTGCTGGCGACCGAGTACGCGCCGGAGGGCAAGCGCGGGATCTACGGCAGCTTCGTCCAACTCGGCGTCCCCATCGGCGTGGTGACCGCGAACACCGTCTTCCTGCTGGCCGGCGCCTTCACGAGCGAGAGCGCGTTCGAGGCGTGGGGCTGGCGAGTCCCGTTCGTCGTCGGTCTGTTCGTCCTCGTGCTGGCCCGGTACATCCACACCCATGTCGAGGAGACCCCCGAATTCCGGGCGGCGGAACAGGAGTTGGCGCAGAAGGAGAAGTCGGAGCAGGGTTCCCCGCTGCGCACGGTCCTGCGCCACCACCTCGGCACCGTGTTCCTCGCCGGCGGCTCCTTCGCCGTGAACACCGCGACGTTCTACATCCTGATCACCGGCGTCCTCGACTACACGACCCGCGACCTCGACATGAAGCGCAGCTCGGTCCTGACCGTTTCCCTCTGCGTCAGCCTCACCCAACTCGTCCTGATCCCCGCCTCGGCGGCCCTCTCCGACCGGGTCGGCCGCATCAGGATCTACGCCCTCGGCGCGGCCGGCATCGCCCTGTGGGCCGTCCCGATGTTCCTCCTCATCGACACCGGCTCGCTGCTCTGGCTCGCCGTCTCCACCTTCGTCGCCGGCTGTTTCCTCAGCATCATGTACGGCCCCCAAGCCGCCCTGTTCGCCGAGCTGTTCACCCCGGAGATGCGGTACACCGGCGCCTCGCTGGGCTACCAGATCGCGGCGGTCGCGGGCGGCGGACTCGCGCCGTTCGTGATGGTCCTGCTGCTGAAGACGACGGGGACGTCGATGTCGGTCTCGGCGTACATCATCGGCCTCGCCGTCATCGCGCTCGTCTCCATCAAGATCCTTGCGGACCGGGCCCGTTCACGCTGATCCGGGCGAACTGCCCTTCCAGGCCGTCCAGTAGAGCCGTCAGCCCGGTCTCGAAGGCCCGCTCGTCCACGGTCTCCTGCATCTCGGCCAGCAGATGCGCCTGGCCGAGATGCGGATAGTCGGCGGGGTCGTACGCGCCGCGGTCCCGCACGAAGCCGCCCGCGAACGACCCCAGCGCCGACCCCATCACGAAGTACCGCATCAGCGCCCCGACGGACGTCGCCTGCGCGGCGGGCCACCCGGCCCGGACCATCGCCCCGTACACCGCGTCGGCGACCCGTAGTCCCGCAGGCCTGCGACCCGGACCCTGGGCCAGCACCGGGACGATGTTGGGGTGATCCCTGAGGGCGGCCCGATAGGACGTCGCCCAGTCGTGCAGGGCCGTGCGCCAGGGCCGGCCGTCCTCGAACATCGACAGGTCGACCCGCGCGCTCACCGAGTCGGCGACCGCCTCCACGATCTCGTCCTTGGTGGCGAAGTGGTTGTACAACGAGGGCCCGCTCACGCCGAGTTCGGCGGCCAGGCGGCGCGTCGAGAGTGCGCCGAGACCCTCCGTGTCGATCAGTTCCCGGGCCGCGGCGACGATCCGTTCGGTGCTCAGCAAGGGCTTGTGCGGTCGGGCCATGGCGCTCATAGTAGGGCTGCGCCAGAAAACTAGCAGTGGTAATTAACCCTTACGGGAAGCCCTGACAGGAATCGCCGCATGAATCTGGAACTGACCGGGGAACAGACCGCCGTCCAGCGCCTCGCCCGGGACTTCGTCACCCGCGAGATCACCCCGCACGTCCGCGACTGGGACCGCGCCGAGGCCGTCGACCAGGGCATCGTGAAGAAGCTCGGCGCCGTCGGCTTCCTCGGCCTCACGATCGACGAGGAGTACGGCGGCTCGGGCGGCGACCACCTCGCGTACTGCCTGGTCACCGAGGAGCTGGGGCGCGGCGACTCCTCGGTGCGCGGCATCGTCTCCGTCTCCCTCGGGCTCGTCGCCAAGACGATCGCCGGGTGGGGGAGCGAGGAGCAGAAGCGGCGCTGGCTCCCGGGGCTGACCTCGGGGACGTCCATCGGGTGCTTCGGGCTGACCGAGCCGGGGACCGGGTCCGACGCGGGCAACCTCGTCACCCGGGCCGTACGTGAGGGGGACGCGTACGTCGTCAACGGCACCAAGATGTTCATCACGAACGGGACGTGGGCCGACGTCGTCCTCCTCTTCGCGCGCTCCACCGACGCCCCCGGCCACAAGGGTGTCTCCGCGTTCCTCGTCCCCACCGACACCCCGGGCCTGACCCGCCGCACGATCCACGGGAAGCTCGGGCTGCGTGGGCAGGCCACCGCCGAGCTGGTCTTCGAGGACGTCCGGATCCCCGCGTCCGCGCTGCTCGGCGAGGAGGGGAAGGGGTTCTCCGTCGCCATGTCGGCGCTCGCCAAGGGGCGGATGTCGGTGGCGGCCGGCTGCGTCGGGATCGCGCAGGCCGCGCTGGACGCCGCCGTCGGGTACGCGGGGGAGCGCGAGCAGTTCGGCACGCCGATCGCCGGGCACCAGCTCGTGCAGGAGCTGATCACCGACATCGCGGTCGACGTCGACGCCGCCCGCCTGCTGACCTGGCGCGTCGCCGACCTGATCGACCGGGGGCTGCCGTTCACCACCGAGGCGTCCAAGGCGAAGCTCTTCGCCTCCGAGGCCGCCGTCCGCGCCGCGAACAACGCGCTCCAGGTGTACGGGGGCTACGGGTACATCGACGAGTACCCGGTGGGGAAACTGCTGCGGGACGCGCGGGTGATGACGCTGTACGAGGGGACCAGCCAGATCCAGAAACTGGTGATCGGGCGGGCGCTGACAGGGGTGTCGGCCTTCTGAGGTACCTCCCGGGAGTGAGTACCTCCTGAGTACTACGGCGGATGTGGCGCGGGCCACGTTCGGCGAGACTCGTTCCCATGAGTGAGACACCCAAACAGCAGGGCACCGCCGCCTTCTACGGTCAGGCCGTGGCCTCCTTCGCCGTCGCCATGGCCGCCACCACCGTCGGGATCTACCAGCTCAGCGCCGACGCCTGGGTCCGCGGGTTCCTCGCGATCGCCGTGCTCTACCTGGTGACGTCCTGCTTCACCCTCGCGAAGGTGATCCGCGACCGCCAGGAGGCCGGGCAGATCGTCACCAGGGTCGACCAGGCCCGCCTGGAGAAGCTGCTCGCCGAACACGACCCGTTCGAAAAGCTCTGACCGGCCTGACTAAGCGCCCGCTCACCTTCGGCGGTATGGTAGGGCGACTGTCTGTGAGAAGGGTCGGTGAGTGATGAGTACGGCGCAGGACACGATCGGCGGCGAGGCCGAACCGTGGGAAGAGGTCACGCCCGACGCGGCCCGACGTCTGCTCGTCGCCGCGGTCGAGGCGTTCGCCGAGCGCGGCTACCACGCCACCACCACCCGGGACATCGCGAGCAGGGCCGGCATGAGCCCGGCCGCGCTCTACATCCACTACAAGACCAAGGAAGAGCTGCTCCACCGGATCAGCCGCATCGGCCACGACCGGGCGCTCGACATCCTGCGCACCGCCGCCCACCGCGAGGGCACCGCCCCCGAGCGCCTGGCCGACGCGGTCAGCGACTTCGTCCGCTGGCACGCGATCCGGCGCACGACGGCCCGTGTCGTCCAGTACGAGCTGGACGCCCTCGGCCCCGACGCCCGCGCCGAGATCGTCGCCCTGCGCCGCGAGGTCAACGCGGTGATGAGCGGCATCCTGGAGGACGGCGTCGCGTCGGGGGAGTTCGACGTCATCGACATCCGCGGGACGACACTCGCGATCCTCTCCCTGTGCATCGACGTGGCCCGCTGGTTCAACGTGGCCGGGACACGGACGCCGGAGGAGGTCGGCGAGCTGTACGCCGACCTCGTACTGCGGATGGTGGGGGCCGCGAAGTAGTACTCCGGGGGCAACTCGTGCGAGGTAGCTCCCTAGAGGTAGTACCGGGACACCGACTCCGCCGCGCACACCGGCTTGTCGCCGCCCTCGCGCTCCACCGTGAACGCGAGGGTGATCTGCACCCCGCCCTTGACGTCCTCGACGGAGCTGATCCGCGCGGTGGCACGCAGCCGGGAGCCGACCGGGACCGGGGCGGGGAAACGGACCTTGTTCGTACCGTAGTTGACGCCCATCTGCACGCCTTCGACGTGGATGAGCTGCGGGCCGAAGAGGGGGAGCAGCGACAGTGTGAGGTAGCCGTGCGCGATGGTCGTCTTGAACGGCCCGGCCGCCGCCTTCTGAGGGTCGACGTGGATCCACTGGTGGTCCCCGGTGGCCTCGGCGAACAGGTCGATCCGCTTCTGGTCGACCTCCACCCAGTCGCTGTACCCCAACTGCTCGCCCACCGCCGCCTTGAGCTCGTCGGCGGACGTGAAGATCCTCGGCTCTGCCATGGTCCCGGCCTCTCGCTGTGCGTCCCTGTGAAGTCCAGATCTAAGCAACTGCTTAGCATGGTGGTCCCCGGGGTCCCTGTCAACGGCTCTGGGCAGGCCCGGTCGCCCCGTTAGGGTGGACGCGTGCCCCAGATCCACGAGAACGTCCAAGAGCTGACCGTCGGCCAGTTGGCGGCGCGCAGTGGTGTCGCCGTGTCCGCGCTGCACTTCTACGAGGCGAAGGGGCTGATCACCAGCCGCCGCACCGCGGGCAACCAGCGCCGGTACGGCCGGGACACCCTGCGGCGGGTGGCGTTCGTGCGGGCGGCCCAGCGGGTCGGCATCCCGCTCGCGACGATCCGGGAGGCGCTCGCCCGGCTGCCGGAGGAGCGGACGCCGACACGGGAGGACTGGGCGCGGCTGTCGAAGGCGTGGCAGTCCGAACTGGACGAGCGCATCAAGCAGTTGAACCGGCTGCGCGACCACCTCGCGGACTGCATCGGCTGCGGCTGCCTCTCCCTCGACACCTGCGTCCTCTCCAACCCGGACGACGTCTTCGGCACCCGCCTCACCGGCTCCCGGCTGGTGGTGGAACACCGGGAGGGGTGAGGGGGCGTCCCCTCAGGGTGTGGCCCCTCAGGGGCACCCCGAGTCCCTCACTCGTATTCCGTCCCGCCCTTCCGCGTCAGATACGCCGGACTCACCGCCTTGGCGATCGCCCGCCCCCCGACGACAGCGCTGTACCTCTCGACGGCGGCCCGGATCACGACCCCCTCCCGCAGATGCAGCCCCCTCCCGGACACCGTCTCGCGCCCGGTCGCCAGCGCGAGCACCTGCTCACGGTCGTAGGGCCCCGTGAACAGCCGGGGCACGAGGGGCAGTTCACCCCCGAGCAGGGCCTCCGCGTCCAGCCAGCGCACCACCCCGTCGACCTCCGCGGCCACGTCGAACACCGCGTACCCGAGGGACTCGCGGCGCCCGTCGGCCCCGTACGACAGATCCTGGACGCCGTCCCCGTAGACCTCCCCGAAGATCCCCACCCGTCGGGCACCGAGGCGCGCGGCGAGCCGGGCGGCGGCCTCGGGGACGCCGTGGCCGCGTACGGCACGCCAGTACAGGTTGCGGGGATCCTCCTTGAGAGCCAGGGACTTGGCGCCGAACCCCTTGGAGGAGACGTACACCCGCTCGTCGTCCGCGACGTACGTCAGCAGGCAGGCCGAGCCGTGCAGCTTCTCCGTGAGTACTACGGGTTCCCCCGGGGTGAAGACGTCCGGGTAGCGCTGGATGTTCTCGATGTCGACCCAGGGGACAAGCTCGGGTGCCGGTTCCACGTCCCCGCTCATCGTCGGCGGCACCGGCGGCACCCACTTCGTGATGCCGAGCGCCTCGGCGAAGTCGGTGCCGTCCTCGGCGGCCCGCGCCAGATCGACGTCGGCCAGCGCGCGCGGTCGGCACACGATCCCCTGCGACAGCTCCCCGCGCAGCCGGACCGCCTTGACCCGGTCCGCGTCCGAGCCCGCGAGGCGTCCGGTGAGTCCCAGCTCCGCGATGAGCCCGGCGGGCAGCACCGACTGCTCGGGGATGTACACGGCGGTGTCCCCGGTCCGGTACACCCCCTTCGCCACGACCGCTCGGTACAGGCCGACCTGGGCCAGTTCGAGGGCGTCTGCGTTCGGGTGCTCGTGCACGGTCAGGACTTCGGCGGTGACGCGCAGCGTCGACATGAGGGCTCCTACGGATGCGGTTTCATCGCCCCCAACTGTCCTGACGGGAATGGGGTGGAGCGAACGGATTTCCGCCTGCTACTTTCGACGGCCCTCACGGACCCGGGCGTCACAGGGTTCACCGGAGCGAAGCGGCGCGAAGAAACCCTTGAGCGCCCCCGGAGCCGAATGAGTGCCCCCGGCGCCCGCTGATCGTCCCCGGCGTACGCGCACCGGCGTTCCACAGGGGGTGCGGCATCCCCATCGCACCCCCGTCGGCCGCTCGGCCGAACCCCGCGGAAGCCCGGCGCGGCCCTACGCCGACACCAGCAGCCGCCCCCGCCGCGCCGACGCCAGCGCCTCCGGGGTGAGGACGGGACGCGGCACCAATATGCCGCAGTCCGCGCAGACCGGGCCCGCCGACGGCTCGTGATCGAGTTCGTACTTCCACAGGAGCCGTTCGCCGCCGCACACCGGGCAGTTCGCACCCGGCTCGCGCTCCAGCGCGGCGATCAGCCGGCGCAGTACCTCGGCCAGCGGCTCACGGGGGTGGAGCCGCGGGTCGTCGCACCATGCCACACCGAACCCGCCCCAGGTCAGCCGGTGCCAGTCGTCGACACTCCCCGGCCTGCGCAGTCCGTCGTGCTTCTCCTTCCTGCGCCGCTGGGCGAAGCCCGCCTCGTAGGCCAGCCACACCGTCCGCGCCTCCTCCAGTTCCTCCAGCGCGGCCACGAGCCGCGCCGGGTCGGGAGAGCGGTCCTCGGGGCCGAAGCCGGCCCGCGAGGAGAGGTGGTCCCAGGTCGCCCTGTGCCCGTAAGGGGCGAACCGCTCAAGGCACTTGCGCAGCGAATAACGCCGCAGCGCCAGATCGCTGCGCGGATCGCGCGCCTGTCTCGCCAGACTCCGGAAACCTGCCATCGCCTTGCACCTCCGTCACACCTGCACCTGTACTTCGGTCACTTCGGCGCCGTCGCACCGGATTTGCGCGACGTCGTCGAATAGACGTATCGACTCTCGAATCGGCTCCATCCGATTTCCGGATGGCCCCCGCCGGGTGCGGAGCCGTGAAAAAACTTGACGCATGTTCACTTTCAATCCCGGGGATACCGGCGGTAACCTTCCGGCCACCCCCGTCGCTAGGAGCTGCACATGCCACGGCGAACTCCCCTCGACAGACTGAGAACTCCCGGCGGAATCCCCGGGTTCCTGAAGAGCGCGACCGTATGCGCGCTCCTCGCCGGTCTGCTCTCCCCGCTGTCCCCCCTGGCCCGCGCCGCCACCGCCGAGGCGGCCGAGTCCAACGACTACTGCGGCGGCCAGTGTTCGGACATCCTGCCGCCCGGCCAGAACGGCAACGCGACCCTCGCGCAGATCATCCTCAACCAGGCGTTCGGCACCCAGCCCGACCACGCCGACGACCAGCTCGGCCCGTACAGCAACCTGGCCAAGGGCTATCCCGCCCTCACCAACGCCACCATCAACACCTTCTTCAACGACGCCTCCTTCGGGGTCCCGGCCGATCAGGTCGCCTCCACCCTCAAGCCGGCGGGCCGCACCGACGTCACGATCGTCCGCGACAAGAAGACGGGCGTCCCGCACATCTCCGGCACCACCCGGTACGGCACCGAGTTCGGCGCCGGATACGCCGCCGCCCAGGACCGGCTGTGGCTGATGGACGTCTTCCGCCACGTCGGCCGCGGACAGGTCACCGCCTTCGCCGGCGGCGCCCCCTCCAACCAGGGCCTGGAGCAACAGTTCTGGCGCAACGCGCCGTACACCGAGGCCGATCTCCAGGCGCAGATCGACAACGCCGTCGCCACCAGCGGCGCCCGGGGCCGGCAGGCCCTCGCCGACGCGAACGCCTACCTCGACGGCATCAACTCCTACATCGACGCCTCCGACAGCGGCCGGTACTTCCCCGGTGAGTACGTCCTCACCGGGCACAAGGACGCGATCACCAACGCCGGCACCATCGACCACTTCAAGATCACCGACATGGTCGCGCTGGCGTCCGTCATCGGCGCGCTCTTCGGCTCCGGAGGCGGCGGCGAGGTCAACAACGCGATCTCCCTGCTCGCCGCGCAGGAGAAGTACGGCGTGACCGAGGGCGCCAAGGTCTGGGAGTCGTTCCGCGAACGCAACGACGCCGAGGCCGTCCTCACCGTCCACAACGGCGAGAGCTTCCCGTACGCCTCGAAGCCCGCGAACCCGCAGGGGACGGCGCTGCCCGACGCCGTCCATCCGGGGGTTGACCATCCGCCAGCCGAGGGTGGTGGAGTACAGCTCGGCGTGCCCTGCGGGGAACGGCCTGTCGTTCTTCGGCAGGACGT
>NZ_JBTYMC010000252.1:0-9781 GCF_054880855.1 Streptomyces sp. S6
CTGCTCGGCTCGGTCGCGCTGGGCCGCTCCCCGACGGGCCTGCTGCTGCCGCCGATCCTCGCGCTCGCGATGTCCGTCGCGCAGATGCTGCCGCTGCCCGTCGCCGTCCGCCTCGCCCTGCCCGGCTACGCCTTCGTCGCGTGGAACGGCCTCTTCACCGGCCCCAGGCAGCTGGGCCCGCTGCTGATCGCCGTCACGGTCAGCCTGGCGTGGGCGGTGCTCGCGACGGCGCTGGCGTATCTGCTGTTCCTGCGGCGCGACTTCACCAACCCGGCGTACGACGGCGCAGGGCGCCGCGCGCTCACGGTCGGCCTGCTGCCGCTGGCCGGGCTGACCGCGCTCACCGTCGCCGTGGCGGCCCCCGCCTCCTCCCTGGGCTCCGGCATCGAACAGGGCAAGGTCCAGCGGTCCCTGGCCACGGTGTTCGCCCACCTCTACCGGCTCCAGACCGAACAGCTCCACCGCCCCGCCGTCACCGAGGCCGAGTTGAAGGCCTCGGCGGCGTGCACCAAGAGCGACGGACAGGGCGCGCAGGAAGGCGCGGGCAACGACTGGCGGTGCGTCGTCACCTGGCACCTGCCCGGCGTGCCGGTCGCGGGGACGGCCGTCTACCAGCTCGACATCGGCTCGGACGGGCGGTTCGTGGCCGACGGCGACGGGCCGAAGGAGGTCAACGGCTACTTCCTGGTGCGGACGCAGGCCGGCGACGCCCCCAACCCCCTCTGGCAGTTCGACGGGAACGTCGAGCTGCTGGACACCACCTCGGAGGGATAGATCCATGCAGGTCACACGGCGTATCAGAGAGAAGCCGACCAGACGCCGGACCGCGCTGGTGACGACGGGCATCGCCGTCGCCCTCGGCATCACGGGCACCGCGATCGCCTCGACGGGCCAGTTCGGCACCCAGCACGTCGGCCAGGTCACCGCACGCGGCCAGGTCGTCTCCGCCGACCAGTACATCAAGCCCTACGGCACCCGGACCGTCATCGACGACGGCAAGATCATGTCGTCCGCCGTCAGCCCCGACGGCACCCGCCTCGCCGCCTCCGTCACCGACGGCGACGCCTCCCTCGTCATCATGGACCTGGCGACCGGCCAGGTGAAGCAGAAGATCGGCACCAACGCGGCCGACGACCTGCGCATCCCCAGCGGCGCCGTCGGCCAGGAAGGCCCGACGTACTCGCCCGACGGCAAGCAGCTCTGGCTCGGCCAGGCGGGCGGCTACACCAGGTTCACGGTGAACGCGGACGGCACCCTCGCCGCCCCGACCGCCGTCCCGATCCCGGCGCAGGGCACCCGACAGGCCCTGGTCGCCGCCGCCGTGTTCGCCCCGGACGGCGCCACCGTGTACGCCGCCGTCAACGGCCAGAACCGGGTCGTCGCCCTCGACGCCGCCACCGGCGTGATCCGGGGGAGCTGGACCGTGGGCACCGCACCGCGCGGCATCGCCCTGGCCGGCGGCAAGCTGTACGTCAGCAACGAGGGCGGACGCGCCGCCAAGGCCGGCGAGACCACCATGAACTCGTACGGCACGAACGTCCCCGCGAACCCGAGGACCGGCGCCGCCACCACCGGCACGGTCAGCGTCATCGACCCGGCACACCCGACGGCCGCCGTCGCCACCGTCCCCGTCGGCCTGCACCCGACCGCCGTGTACGCCGCGAAGGGCGCGGTGTTCATCACCAACACCGCCGACAACACCGTGTCCGTCATTGACACCCGCAAGGGCAAGGTCGTCCAGACGATCGCCGCCCAGCCGTGGCCGGAGGCGTCCGTCGGCTACGAGCCGAACGCCGTGACCCTCACCGCCGACGGCCGGCTCCTCGTGACGCTCGGCCGCGCCAACGCCGTCGCCGTCTACCGCTACACCTCCCCGCAGCAGCCCGCCCGGTACGTCGGCCTGCTGCCCACGGACTACTACCCGTCCGGGATCTTCGCCGCCGGCAAGAAGGTCGTCGTCGCCAACACCCGGGGCGTCGACGCGATGCGCCCCGACAGCGCCGGGCGCAGCACCCACGACACGACGTCGAGCCTGACGCGGTTCACGCTGCCGGACGACAACGTCGTCAAGCAGAAGACCGGGGACGTCTTCCGGCAGAACGGGTGGACCGCCGGGTCCGTCACGACGGTTCGGGGCGGCAGTCACGCGAAGCCGGTGCCCGTGCCGGTGCGGATCGGTGACCCCTCGACGATCAAGCACGTCTTCCTGATCGTCAAGGAGAACCGGACCTACGACCAGCTCTTCGGCGACCTCCCGCAGGGTAACGGCGACGCCTCGCTGACCCAGTTCGGCGCCGCCGTCACGCCCAACCAGCACGAGCTGGCCCGGCAGTTCGGGCTGTACGACAACTTCTACGACATCGGCACGAACTCCGCCGAGGGCCACAACTGGCTGATGCAGTCGGACAACCCGGAGTACACGGAGTCCTCGGCGGGCGAGTACCAGCGCAGTTACGACACCGAGAACGACGTCCTCGGCCACCAGAAGACCGGGTTCATCTGGACCGGGGCGCAGGCAGCGGGCAAGTCCGTCAGGGACTTCGGCGAGTTCCAGTCGCTGGAGACCAAACCGGACGGCGCGACCTGGCAGAACCTCTACTGCGACAGCAAGAACATGGCCGCGACCGGCGCGAAGACCGCCTACCCCATCAAGACGGGCTCGGCGATCCCCTCCCTCAACAAGGTGTCGGTGCAGGGCTTCCCGCTGTTCGACCTCGACGTCCCGGACATTTACAAGGAACAGATCTGGAAGCAGGACTTCGACGCGCACGGCCCGGCGAACCTCAACATGTTCTGGCTCTCCAACGACCACACCGGCGGCAAACCGAGCCCCGCCGCCGGAGTCGCCGACAACGACCTCGCCGTCGGCCGCATGGTCGACACGATCTCCCACAGCAAGTACTGGAAGGACTCCGCGGTCTTCGTCGTCGAGGACGACTCCCAGGCGGGCCTCGACCACGTCGACGGCCACCGCGCGCCGGTCCAGGTGATCAGCCCGTACGCCCGGCGGGGTGTCGTCGACAGCCGCTACTACACGCAGATCACGATGATCCGCACCATCGAGCAGATCCTCGGCGTCCACCCGATGAACCAGCTCGACAGCGCGGCCACCCCGATGTACGGGGCCTTCACCGCGAAGCCCGACACCAGGCCGTTCACGGCCGTCCCCAACCGGACGTCCCTCACCCTCGGCGTCAGCCCCCAGCCCACGTGCGGCTCCGACACCCCGGCGGGCGTCACCCCGAAGGCCGTCGTCGTGCCCCCGGCCCGGCAGAAGCTCGCGGCGCAGTGGAAGGACTGGGCCGCACACCAGCGGCTGACCGGCCCGGGCGCCGTGCCGGACTACGCCAACCCCGTCCAGATGAACCGCTACACCTGGTACCAGACCCAGAACTGGACCGAGCCCTATCCCGGCGACACCAAGCTGTACGCGCCGCAGGAAGTGCCGGGCGCCTACCTGCCGTCCCCCGAGTCGGACGGCTGAACTCTCGTACCCTGATCCACGTGCCGAAACCCCGTCTGACACGTGCCGCAGTCCTCGTCCTCGAAGGTGCCAAGCCGCTCGACGTCGGCATCCCCGCGCAGGTGTTCTCGACCCGCGCGAGCATGCCGTACGAGGTGCGGATGTGCGGGGCGGCGCCGGGGCTGGTGACGGGCGGGGACGGGCTGTCGTACCACGTGGCGCACGGGCTGGAGGCGGTGGAGTGGGCGGAGGTGGTGTTCATCCCCGGGTACCGGTTCCCGGACCGGGAGGACCCGCCTCAGGCGGTCGTCGCCGCGCTGCTCGGCGCGCACGCGCGCGGCGCCCGGCTGGCGGCGATCTCGACGGGAGCGTTCGCACTCGCCGCCACCGGACTGCTGGACGGCCTGCGCGCCACCACGCACTGGCACTACACGCGCGCCCTCGCGGCGAAGCACCCACTCGTACAGGTCGACGAGAACGTCCTGTTCGTCGACGAGGGCGCCGTCCTCACCTCGGCGGGCGCCGCCTCCGGCATCGACCTGTGCCTGCACATCCTGCGCGCCGACCTCGGCGTCGCCGCCTCCAACCACGCCGCCCGGCGCCTGGTCGCCGCCCCCTACCGCAGCGGCGGACAGGCCCAGTACGTGCCGCGCAGTGTGCCGGAGCCGATGGGGGAGCGGTTCGCCGCGACCCGGGAATGGGCGCTGCGCCGACTGCACGAACCCCTCACCCTGGAGGCCCTCGCCCGCAACGCGGCCGTCTCCCCGCGCACCTTCTCCCGGCGGTTCGCGGAGGACACCGGGTACACGCCCATGCAGTGGGTGATGCGGGCCCGCATCGACCTCGCGCGGGAGCTGCTGGAGCGCTCGGAGCGGGGCGTCGAGCAGATCGCCGGGGACGTCGGTCTCGGCACCGGCTCGAACCTGCGGATGCGGTTCCAGCAGCTCCTCGGGACCACGCCGAGCGAGTACCGGCGGACGTTCACCCGGGGCGAGTGACCGCCTGGCGGGATCCTTGCGGAGTGTGGCGATCGCGCCCCTGCCGGCGGCCCGCGCCGCGCGGGAGGCTGGAAGGGAACCGGAAGGAGACCACACCCGTGACTCGCATCGCCATCAACGGATTCGGCCGCATCGGACGCAACGTGCTGCGCGCGCTCCTGGAGCGTGACAGCAGCCTGGAGGTCGTCGCCGTCAACGACCTCACCGAACCTGCCGCACTGGCCCGACTGCTCGCCTTCGACTCGACGTCCGGCCGGCTCGGCCGCCCGGTCACCGTCGAGGACGGCGCGCTCGTCGTCGGCGGTCACCGCATCCAGGTCCTCGCCGAACGCGAGCCCGCGAAGCTGCCGTGGGCCGCCCTGGAGGTCGACCTCGTCCTGGAGGCCACCGGCCGCTTCACCTCGGCCGAGGCCGCCCGCGCCCACCTCGACGCGGGCGCCCGCAAGGTCCTCGTCAGCGCCCCCTCCGACGGCGCGGACGTCACTCTCGCCTACGGCGTGAACACCGACGCGTACGACGCCGAGGCGCACACCGTCGTCTCGAACGCCTCCTGCACCACCAACGCGCTGGCCCCGCTCGCCGCCGTCCTCGACGACCTCGCGGGCATCGAGCACGGGTTCATGACGACCGTCCACGCGTACACCCAGGAGCAGAACCTCCAGGACGGCCCGCACCGCGACCCGCGCCGCGCCCGCGCCGCCGGCGTCAACATCGTGCCGACCACCACGGGCGCCGCGAAGGCCATCGGGCACGTCCTGCCCAACCTCGACGGCAAGCTCTCCGGCGACTCGATCCGCGTGCCCGTCCCGGTCGGCTCCATCGTCGAGCTGAACACGACGGTCTCCCGCGACGTCACCCGCGAGGACGTCCTCGCCGCCTACCGCGCCGCCGCCGAAGGCCCCCTCAAGGGGGTCCTGGAGTACTCCGAGGACCCCCTCGTCTCCTCCGACATCACCGGCAACCCGGCCTCCTCCATCTTCGACTCGGCCCTCACCCGCGTCGACGGCCGGCACGTCAAGGTCGTCGCCTGGTACGACAACGAGGTGGGGTTCTCGCACCGGGTGATCGACACGCTGGAACTCCTCGCGGCCCGCTAGCGGAACAGGCCGGAAGCGGGCCGGGGGACGTCGGTCTCGACGGCGACGGCGTCCTGCACGGCGGGGCCGAGTGCCCAGGTGTCGTCACGGACGATGACGCGGCGACGGCCTCCGCCGCCCCGCCCCGCAAGTTCTCGCCAGCCCGGCATCCTGCACACGAGCCGTGTCGTCCGGCCGGGTCAGCTGCCCGACAGCACCGGGCCGATCTGGGTGCCGGTGGCCACCCGGAACGTGCCGTCCACGAAGGACGCGCCGGGGATGGTGCCGCCGCCCGGGGTGCGCAGGGTGAAGGACGCCTCGTCGGCGGGGACGGTCTGGCCGAAGTTGGGGACCTGGATGTCGAAGTGGACGGGGTGGCCGGGGCCGAAGGTGACGGCGGCGGTCTGGTCGCCGTAGGCGCCGGCCGTGACGGCGAGGGGGTTGCCCCGGTAGGAGAAGGCGACGTCGGTGGGGGAGCCGGCGAGCGTGCAGGGCGCGTAGCCGCGCGGGGCGGTCAGGGTGACACGGAAGTGGATGTGGCCGGCGCTGGAGTTGTCCTGGGCGATCGTCGCCCGGTGGTTGGCGGGCCGGCAGGCCGACGGGGCCGCGGCGGTGTGGAGGGGTGCGGCCTGGGCGGCACCGACGGCACCGACGGTCAGGGCGGCGGTGGCAGCGGCGGCGAAAAGCTTGTGGCGCATGGTCATCGCGGAGACTCCTCGGAAGATCGTGGTGCAGTACACGTACCCGGCGCCCCACGGGTCACTGTCTCAAGACCGTCACGAGCGGGCATATCCCGGCAAAGTACGGCTGTTACAAGACGGGGACACTTCTCGATGCACGCGCGACGTGACATCGCCGTCATTACCGGTGACCGCGCCAATCGCCACTCAAGGAGCGTTCGGCGCGAATATCTCTTCTCGCCACAGAAAAGGATCGATCGGTGATGATCTCCCAGCGCACTTCCCTCCGCACGGCCGTCATCGGCACCCTCGGCATCGCCTCCCTCGCCCTCGCCGGCACGGCGATCGCGGCCCCCGCGGCCACTCCGGCCGCGCACCAGGCCGCCGTCCAGCAGGCCGCCAAGGCCACCATCACCGCCAAGCCGTCCGTCACGGCCGTCCGCGCCTGGCAGGAGTTCAAGGTCACCGGCACGACCACCGGCATCAAGGCGGGCGAGAAGGTCACCCTCCAGCAGAAGCAGAGCGGCAAGTGGGTCTCCCTGCCCGCCGCCACGCCCGTCAACAAGACCGGCGGCTACGCCCTGCGCGTCAAGCTCGGCCTCAAGGGCAAGAACGACCTGCGCATCGTCCACGGCACCACCGCGTCACCCGTGTTCAACGTGACGGTCCGCTGAAACCCGCCGGACGACCGGGAAATCGTCCGGCACAGGTGACTCACAGGCAGAACTCCGCCTCTTGTGGGGAGGTTCAGAGCGTGGCGCCCCCGTCCACCGGGACGGAGGCGCCCGTGACCCCCGCGCCGGCCGGGGACACCAGCCACAGCACCGCCGCCGCGACCTCGTCCGGCAAGGTGAGGCGCCCGGTGAGGGTGCGGCCGGTGAAGTGGCCGATGAGGCCGTCGTAGTCGGTGCCGAGGACCTTCGCCGCGACCGGCCCCTTCTCCCGCACCCAGTCGGTGACCACCGCCCCCGGACACACGCAGTTCGCGGTGATCCCGTGCGCGGCGACCTCCTTCGCGAGGACCCGGGTGAGACCGATCAGCGCGTGCTTGGCACTCGCGTAGGCGCACAGCCCCGGATCCGGGTCACGGCCCTCCATCGACGCGATGTTGACGATCCGCCCGGACCGCTGCCGGATGAGCGGACCCAGCGCCCTGCGGGTCGTGTACAGCGCCGGGTCCAGATTCAGGGCCAGCGTGGAGTGCCACAGCTCGTCACTGATGTCCGCGACCGTCGCGAAGTCCTGCGCCCCGCCCACGTTGTTGACGACGATGTCGAGGTGCCCGAACCTCTCCAGCACGGTGTCCACGGCACGTTCGGCATCCGCACGGGACGTCGCGTCCCCCGTGCACAGCACGGCGTCGTCCCCGGCGGCGAGTTGAGCCAGCGCCTTGCGGCCGGTCTCCACGTCCCGCCCGGTGACCACGACTTGGGCGCCCGCCCCGAGGAGCCGGTGGGCGATGGCGAGCCCGATCCCCCGCGTGCCGCCGGTGACGAGAGCGGTCTGTCCGGTGAGTTCCATGGCTCTACTCCCTTTCTGGTCAGGTGAGTTCGGTGCCGTGCAGGCCGGTGATCTGGGCGAGGACCCGGCCGTCGGCGGCGCGTGCGGTGGAGACGCCGGTCGTGGTGCAGTGGGCGAGCCGGATGCCCTCCGGGTGGGCGCGGGCGAGGTCCGTGTCGTCCCCTTCCGTGTGCAGGGCGATCCGGTCGACGCGATGCGGGACCGCCACCCGGGGACCGCCGAGCCACCGGGTACGGGCGAGGCTGTCGAGGAGGACACAAGGGGTGCTCAACCGGGGTAGCGCCGCGAGGAGTTGAGGGTCCGGATACCAGAGACAGGACCGGGTCCGCCAGTTCTCGGTCGCCCGGAACACCCCGGTCAGGACGGCCGGTGAGGCGTCGTCGTAGTACAAGTCCGCGACCTCCGGCAGAAGTTGGTGGCCGGTATCCCCGACCGGCACGGGCAGCGGCGCCGGCCCCCCGAGCCGGACGACGGCCCGGAAGTGCTCGCGGTCACGCGCGAGGACCCGCCCGTCCGGCGCGACGGCGTCGGAACGGACGACGACGGCGACGGACCGGGCGCCGCCGGCACCCACCGCCCTGGCCGTGACCCGGTAGACGACCGGCGTGCCGTCTGCGCGTGCGCGCACCCACGCCGAGAAGGCGAGGTTCTCGACCACGCGCACCGGCAGCTCCGGGACGAGGGCCCGGGCGGCCTCCACGGCGAGGTCGGCCAGCATCACGCCGGGGAGCGTGGGGCGGCCGTCGATCATGTGGTCCCGGAGGAAGGGGTGGGTGCCGACACTGAGGGCGAGGGCCCAGCGGCCCGGGGAGTCCGGGGGGCCGAGGAGGCCGGGCGAGGTGTCCGGCGAGGCCGGGATGCCGGTCGGGGTCTTCGCCGGCCTGGGGAGGCTGGGCAGAGGGGGCTGGGAGGTCAGGGGGGCGGCCGGGGTCTTCGCTGGTGGTGCGGGGTCGGTCGGGGTGTGCGGTGGGTTTGGAAGGTTGGGCCGGGTTTTTGTCGGCGGTGCGGGGGCGGGTGGGGTGTTCTGCATCGCTGAGCGGCCGGGCGGAGTGGTTCGTGGGCTTGGGAGGCCGGGCCGGGGCTTCGCCGTCACCGTGAGGTCGGGTGGGGTGCTTGTCGGCGCAGGGCGGCCGGGCGAGGTATTTGGTGGTGTGCGGAATCCGGGGAACCGGGCGTCGAATGAGGTGAACTCGGCCTCGCCGAGGTACGTGACGAGCCGGTCGCGCCGGGGGCGGGAGAGTTCGTCGAGGAAGTGCGCCACCCCCTCCGCCGTCGACATCCGGCTGAGCCGGGCGGTACGGGCCGTGTACGACTGGACGACGCTCCCCGAACCGAGCCCGGTCTCGTCCCAGATGGTCCAGGCGATCGTGAACTCGCCCTCGTCCAGGGCCGCTTGCGCAGCACCCGTGAGGAAGTCGTTCGCCGGGGAGTAGTCGCTCTCACCCGGCAGTCCCGCGAGCCCGGTCACCGAACCGAAGTTGCACCACAGCCGGGGACGGAAGGCGTCCCGGAGATGGTGGTAGCCGAACAGCTTCACGTCCCGCACGCGCCGCATACCGGGCAGGTCCTTGCGGGTGATGTCACCGGGGTGGTGCAGCCCGGCGCCGTTGACCAGCAGATCCACCCCGTCCCCGATCCGCTCGGCCGTACGCCGCACCGCCTGCGGATCGGTCACGTCGGCCGTGTGGAAGCGCACCTCGTCCTCCCCGCACAGCTCCCGCAGCGCCGCCAGGTTCAGCCGGGACTCGCGGGCGTTCAGCAGCCGGTCGAAACGCCCGTTGATCTCCCGCACCGACACCCCGGGACACGCGGCCCGCTCGGCGGCGATGAACCGGGCCCGCAGAAGCGGCAGTTCGTCGTCCGGCGCTGCCAACAGGTCCTCCGGCACGTCCTCCAGACGGCTCGACCCGATCAAGTGCAGCCGCAGCGGCACCCGTCGGGCGAGTCCGAGCAGGCAGGCGGCGGTGATCCCCCGGGCACCCCCGGTCGCGACGACGACCGCGCCGGGCTCCAGCGGGAGCGGCCCCACCGGCACGTCGTCCC
>NZ_JBTYMC010000253.1:0-9760 GCF_054880855.1 Streptomyces sp. S6
CGGTGTGCTCCCGCCCCGCGGCGCCGGGTGGGGGCTGCCCCGCCGACCAGGGGCAGCCCCGCTTGGGTCGCCGCCGAGGGGAGGTGTGGGGCCGGGTGCCATGCCATGACAGTGGCCGTGGGGGTCCAGCCTGTCGGACCCGGCTCCTCCCGTTCCCCCGGGCGGCACGACCAGGCTGCCCCACCTCGGGGCGCGGGCGCAGGCCCGTCGGGGAAGATCCGTACACCTAGCGGCCGGTGCGGGCGGGTTGCCGTATGCGTACGTACCCCTAGCCCGGACGGGGCCGCCGCGGCGGGGGTTCCCTAGGGGCTGATCCCCGTCATACCCGTACCCCTCAGGGCCCCACCGTCGTCGGGATCTCCGTCCGCGATGTGATGCCCAGCTTGGCCAGGATGTGCTCGACGTGCGCGTCCACGGTCCGCTTCGAGATGACGAGGCGCTCGGCGATCTCGCGGTTGGACAGGCCCTGGGCGACCAGGACGGCCACCTCGCGTTCGCGCCGGGTGAGGGCGTCCACGGACCGGGGCCGACTGTCGAGGGTCTGCCGAGGGCCGGGGGTGCGCCGGCCTGCGGGAGGGTCGGCGGGGGCGGGGACGTCGTCGTCCGCGCGGACCGCCTCCAAGACCTCTCGCCCCGACAGCCGCGCCCCGGTCTCCCGCCAACGCTCGAACGTCTCGTCGCCGAGCGCGGCCCGCACCGCCTTCTGCGCGGCCTCCCGCTCCTCCAGAAGCCTCGGCAGCAGGGTGACGGGGTCGCCGCCGAGATGCCGCGCGTGTTCGGCGTACCCCATCAACCAGCAGGCGCGGACGTGCCGTTGCTGCTGTGCGGCATGCCAGGAGAGGCCGAGGGCGGCGAGCGCGGCGACCAGGATCTCCCCTATCTCGGCGGCGGCTTCGAGCCCGAGCCGGAAGCACTCGGCGGCCTCCGTGTGCTCGCCGGTGAGGTGGAGGATGAGCCCCTTCGTCGCGACGGTCGAGGCGTACAGCTGCCGCTCCCCGCGCCCGTCGAGGTACGACATACCTGTGGCACACAGTTCGAGCGCCCCGCCGGTGTCTCCGAACACGGCCCGCAGCAGGGCGGCTTCGTAGTGGATGACGCCGATCGCGAGCCCGTCCCCGGAGGCGAGGATGCGCCGCCGGGCGGCCTCGATCTCGGCGAGCCCCTGCTCGACGGCGCCGCCGAACGCCGTCATGGCTCCCAGGTATCCCTCGGCCGAAAGGACCACGCGCTCCTCCCCGCACCTGCGCGCCACGTCGTAGGCCTGCGGAAAACGGTCGAGAGCGGTTTCCAGGTCGCCCGTCCACACCCCGAAGATGCCGGTCATCAGCAGGCCCCAGGCCCGCTCGGGGCAGTCCTGCGGGGTGAGTCCGAGGCCCTTGTCGATCCAGTGGCGGCCCTCGGAGAGGGTGCCGGCGGCCCGCCAGTACGGCCCGAGACGGGTGGCCAGCCACAGCGCCTGAACGGCCCGGCCGTCCGCCGCGCAGCCGTACTCCAGGGCGGCCCGCACGTCGGCGACGTCCTCGCGCACGGCGCGGTGCAGGGCGACCTGGGCGGGGCTGAGGAACTCGTCCCAGAACCGGGCCACCAGACGTTCGTAGTGCGCGAAGTGCCGTTGCCGCACAGCCTCTTGGTCGGCCGGGTCGAGCCGCCCGGCACCGTACTCGCGGATCGTGTCGAGGAGCCGGTAGCGCCCGCCGTCCTCTCCGATGCGCTGCACGACGGACTTGTCCACCAGCCCGATCAGCGCTTCGACGACCTCTCCGGGCGGCAACTGGCTGCCCCCGCAGACCTGTTCGGCCGACGACAGCTCGAACGACCCGGCGAACACGGAGAGTCGGGCCCACAGCAGGCGTTCGTGCGGGGTGCAGAGGTCGTACGACCAGTCGATGGCCGTGCGGAGGGTCTGGTGGCGGGTGAGGGCGGTGCGGCGACCGCCCGTCAGCACCTCGAACCGCTGGTCGAGCCGGGCGACCAGTTCGGCGAGGGGCACCGCGCGCAGTCGTACGGCGGCGAGTTCGAGGGCGAGCGGCATTCCGTCGAGGCGGTCGACGAGGGCGAGGGTGCGCTCCCGGTCGCCGTTGTCGAGGGGTGCGCCACCGGTCACGGCCGCCGCCCGCTGGACGAACAGGTCGACCGCGTCCGGCCTGCTCAACGGGGCGATGGGGACGCAGTGTTCGCCGGGGACGTCGAGCGGCTGACGGCTGGTGGCGAGGACGCTGAGGCCGGGGGCCTCGCGCAGGAGGATGTCACAGAGCATCGCGCAGGCGTCGACGAGGTGTTCACAGGTGTCGAGGACAAGCAGGATGCGCCGGTCGCGGAGGTGTTCGACGACGGCGTCCAGCGGGCTCATGCCGGGCTGTTCGGGGAGTTCGAGGACGCCGGCGAGGGTGGCGGGCACCAACTCCGGGTCGCGCAGGGCGGACAGCTCGACGAGCCGTACCCCGTCGGCGAACCGCGCGGCCGAGGCACCGGCCGCGCGCAGCGCCGTCCGGCTCTTGCCGACGCCGCCGGGGCCGACCAGTGTGACGAGTCTGGCGCGGCCCAACGCGTCCCGCAGCAGGACCAGTTCCTCAGCCCTGCCGACGAAGCTCGTGAGTTCTACGGGAAGTTGACCACCCCGCCGCTGTCCGAACCCGAATCCCATCTGTCCCCCGTGCTCGCGCGGCCGTCGACACCCTGTCACTCATCACAGCGTAAGCACACTGCTGCCGAGCGTGAATGGCGCGAGAAGGCGTAGGTATCACTCGCGCCGGGGACGGGGCTCGAAAACCTGCGCGAGGGGTGAAAGGGGTGGGAGGGGTGGGGTTTCGGAGTGCGGGAGTGGTGTTCGGGGGCGCGTTCAGGCCGCCCGCGCGTTCAGGCCATCCAGAAGAAGACCGCCGTCATCCGCTTGTCCTCCAGTGCCGTCCCGCAGTAACCGGTCGCGCTGTGCACGAGGGCCGCGTTGTAGAGGAGGAGGCGGTTGTACTTGTGGGGGACGCGGATATCCTCCTCGAAGGCGTCGGGGGCGACGAACCGGGTACCGAGAGCGTCGACGAGGTTGTTGTGCGGCGCCTGGACGACGTTCCCGCCGAGCCGGCCGCCGGGCAGGGTCTGCCGGTAGAAGGCGGTCCCGCAGTCCTTCGGAGCTACGGGGTTCAGGTAGAGGACGGCGGCGTAGCGGCACAGGGACCGGGAGTCGGTGTGCGGCCGGGGCTCGCTCTCTCCCTCGCCGACCACCTGGACGCAGTTGTGGTTGAGGGTGCCGCCGCCGGGCGCCTTCTGCACCCACAGTTCCTTCGCGCCGGTCGCCTGCCTCACCAGGCGTTCCACGCGGGCGAGTTCAGCCGGTTCGAGGCCGGGCATGGCCCGTAGTCCCGGCCAGGTCTCGGAGGTGTACGGGTATCCCCTGACCCAGTCGTCCTTGGCGAGGCACCTCTCCCGTACGGCGTCCACCTCGGGGAGGACGTCGTCCAGCACCCAGTAGTCCCGGCCCTCGGTCGGCTTCCGGTACGGCAGCACGGGCAACTGCGGCAACGCGCGTGGTTGTGGGGGCATGCGGCGAATGTAGGACGCCGGTAAGCAGCCGCTCGCCCGTGCTTCCCTAAGGGTTGGACCAGTAATACCCCGGGGTCTGGTCAACGGTTGGTAGCCCTGGTCAACGGATCGCCAAGGCGCCGAGCCCAGCTGATCACCGGGGCACCCGGGCCGGAGGGCCGAAGGGCGCCCGGTCCGGAAACTTTTTCCGCACCCGGTGAGTCACCGGCACATCCCGTCCGTATTCCTGTACGTCCGATCCCGCCGCCCTCGCGTCGCGGGCTCCCCGACCGGGCAGGAGGCACGGTGCGCTTTTCACGCAACGCGATGGGAACTCTCTTCGTGGGCGGCGCCCTGAGCATGACCCTCGCCGCACTCGTCTACCCATCGATGCTGGGTGTCGACACGGCCTCCGCCTCGAACGACAGGATCATCGCCACCACACAGTGGGGCCCCCTCACCGAACTCGACCGCGACTTCGTGGTGAAGGTGCGTGCCGCCGGTCTGTGGGAGTACCCGGTCGGCCAGTTGGGCTTGCAGAAGGGCACCAACCAGGGTGTCATCGTGGCGAGTCAGCACCTTGTCGACGGCCACGCCGCCCTCGACACCACGTGCCGCAAGATCGCGCCGATGCTCAACATCACGCTGCCGAACGTGGCGAGCCCTCAACAGATCGGCTTCGTCAGCCAGTTGACGTCCGACACCAAGGGCGACCAGTTCGACCGGGACTTCGCCAACATCCTGCGCATCACGCACGGTTCGATCTTCAACACCGTCGCGAAGGTCCGCTCCACCACCAAGAACACGCTGGTTCGCGCGCTCGCCGACCAGGCCAACGACACGGTCCTCGACCACATCACCGTGATGGAACAGACAGGTCTCGTCGACATCGACCAGTCCCTGTTCCAGCAGACCACCCCGCCCAAGCTGCCCAAGTCGGACCTGACCCCGCCGCCCGGCGTCCCCGGTGGCCAGGTGCTCGTCCTCACCCCGCCGCCGACCGCCACCTCCACGCCGGTCGACATCGACCGGATCGCCGGTGCCAGCGCCGGCGTCACCGCGGCCCCGGGCGGCAACAACAACGGTGGCGGAAACGCCGGAAACAACAACGGCGGGAACAACAACGGCGGTTGATCGATCCGTAACCATCGCTGCCACAGGGCGAGTTGACAGGCTTCCCGGCGGAAGATCACCATGGGCGCTCACACCCCTGGCGCGCACGAACCCGCGCGCCGGGTGTCCCTTCCTGGTCCAACCGGCCGTCCACGCACGGTGGTCGGCGGCGACCAGCCACGTGATCCGACCAAGTCACCCCTGGCAGCACCGGATGTGACGTGTCGTCATGTCAGGTGCCCCAAGATGGGATACGCATGTCCATAGCGAGAAGTGTCACCGCACGCCGTCTGCTGGGGACGGGCCTCGCGTCGCTCGCCCTCGCCACCGCCTCCGTGGCCGCCGCGTCCGGCGCCTGGGCGAACGGCGGCGGTCGCGGCTGGCAGGGTGGCGGGCAGTACCTGCCCGGCACCGGCGCGGGTGAGAAGACCGAGGCCGACCGCTGCCAGTTCTCGCTCGACGGGACGTCCTTCTTCGACTCCGTCCGGGTCGACGACCAGAACCTGAAGCCGTCCGCCGACGGCAAGGTCCACGTCACGGTCCTCGGCGCGGGCGGCACCTGCACCGTCTCCCTCGCCTCCTACCTGGCGCACGGCCCGACCTTCAACACCTCCGGCGAGCAGGTCTTCGCCGACTTCGACACCGTCACGGTGAAGAAGGGGCAGAAGGACACGCTCGACATCGCCGTCCCGAACGCCGGCTGCTACGCGCAGATCGACCTCTACCGGGGCGCGGTCAAGTTCGACGGCAAGAAGGACGCCCAAGACGGCTTCGAGCACGGTGAGTTGCCCAAGGGTCCGGACCGTCCGGTGATCAAGGACAAGTTGATCGCGGCCTGGAACGGCGGCACGAAGGACTGCACGGTCACCGAGCAGCCCCCGGGCACGCCGCCGGCCACTCCCCCGGCCACGCCGCCGGTCACCGCCCCGCCGTCGCAGAGCGAGGAGCCGCCGACCTCCCCGTCGCCGTCCCCCTCCGCCCCGGAGTCCACCCCGCCGAGCGACGGCGGCTCCGAGTCCCCGACGCCCGCCCCGTCCACCTCCGAGAGCACGCCCCCGGCCGCCCCCACGCCCAACGGCGGTGGCGGCAACCTCGCCGAGACCGGCGCGGGCAACAACACCGGCGTGATCATCGGCGGCGCGGCGGCCCTCCTCGCGGGCGGCGCGGCGATCGTGGTGGCGACGCGGAAGCGGCGCGGCACGCAGGCGTGAACCCGTAGTACCCGTAGTACCCGTAGTACTCACGGCTGCCGGGGGGTGACCTGTCATACCCGTAGTACCCACCCCGGCAGCCGTGCGGCCGTAGTACCCGTACGACCCGCACCCGCCCCGTACTCCCCGTAAAACCCGTGGCACACCCCGCAGACCGGCCTCTACCGTGGCCGCATGAAGCGCGCCCACTCGTCACGCACAACGACGCCGGACATCGTCCCGGCGCGCTGACAGCTGAGCTGTTCGAAGAAGCCCCGGGGCGGGTGCCCCGGGGCTTCGCCGTCGGTCCACCCGCCTCGCCGACATCGAGGAGACCGACATGGACGCGTACGAGGACCACCGCCGGCTCGGCCGCGAACTGGACCTGTTCGACACCGACCCCCTGATGGGCGCGGGCCTGCCGTACTGGCTCCCGGACGGAGCGGTCGTGCGCCATGAACTGGAGGAATACGTACGGGAGTTGGAGAAGTCGGCGGGGTACCGGCACGTGTACTCACCGGTCCTCGGCAAACGGGAGCTGTACGAGATCTCGGGCCACTGGGACCACTACAGCGACGACATGTTCCCCCCGATGCGGCTCGGCTCGGAGGAGGTCCTGCTGCGCCCGAGCCTGTGCCCCCACCACGCCCTGATCTACCGCTCCCGCGCCCGCAGCTACCGCGAACTCCCTCTGCGCCTAGCCGAGTTGGGCGGCATGTACCGCTCCGAGCTGTCCGGCGTCCTCGGCGGTCTGACCCGGGTCCGCTCGATCCAGCTGAACGACGCCCACGTCTTCTGCACCCTCGACCAGGCCGTGGACGAGGCGAGCGCGGCCCTGCGCCTGATCCGCCGCACGTACGACGACCTCGGCATCGAGGCGTCCAGGTACCGTCTGTCGCTGCCGGGCGAGGGTGGCAAGTACGTCGCCGGTCCCGAGCTGTGGAGCAGGGCAACCGCCCTGCTGCGCAAGGCACTTGAGGGTATCGAGTACGAGGAGGCGGCGGGCGAGGCGGCGTTCTACGGGCCGAAGATCGATGTGCAGATCACCGACCCGGCGGGCCGCGAGGCCACCCTGTCGACCGTCCAGATCGACTTCCACCAGCCCGAGCGGTTCGGCCTCACCTACATCGGCGCGGACGGGGCGAAGCACCGCCCGGTCATGGTGCACCGCAGCATCGTCGGCAGCGTCGAGCGGGCGGTGGCCCATCTGATCGAGCGGCACGGCGGTGCGTTCCCCGTCTGGCTGGCCCCGGTCCAACTGGCGGTGCTGCCCGTCTCCGAGGCACAGGAGGCTCACTCGCTGGAGCTCGTACGTGAGGCGGAGTCCTCAGGTATCAGGGTGGTGTACTCCGGGCCGGACCAGGGGAGCCTGGGGGCGCGGATCAGGGGCGCGCGGCTGGTGCCGTACCAGGCGGTGATCGGTGAGCGGGAGGCGTCGGGCGGCCTGGCCGCCGTGCGGCTGCGGGACGGACGGCAGGTCGGGCCGCTGGGCGCGGCCGAGTTGGTGCGCAGGGTCGCGGAGCGGTCGGCGGCCCGGGAGACCGTCCTGTGGAAATGATCGACACGGCATAGGGTCGGGGGCGGGAGCCGTTCCACGCGACCGGCCGCCGCACGCCCGACCATCGCACGATCGACCGCGGTCCGATCGAGGGCCGCACGGAAGGGGTTCTCGACGTGACCGCTCAGCCCGTACCCGTGATCATGGACGTGGACACCGGTGTCGACGACGCCCTGGCCCTGCTGTTCGCCGTCCGGCACCCGGCGATCGACCTGCGGGCGGTGAGCTGCGTCGCCGGGAACACGGACGTCGACGGGGTGGTCCGCAACACCCTGACCGTGCTGGAGCTGGCGGGCTCCCCGGACATCCCCGTCGCCCGGGGAGCGGAGCGCCCGCTGATCGAACCGTCCCGCTCGGCCCAGCACGTGCACGGGGTGGACGGCATGGGGGACCTCGGGCTCCCTGCCCCTACCCGTACCCCTGTGGAGCTGGACGCGGTGTCACTCCTGCGGCGGGAGATCCTCGCCTCGCCGCGCAAGGTGACGCTGATCCCGACGGCGCCGTTCACCAACATCGCGCTGCTGCTGCGGACGTACCCCGAGGTCACCGCGCACATCGAGCGGATCGTCTTCATGGGCGGCGCGGTGGAGGTCGGCAACGCCACACCGGTCTCGGAGTTCAACGTCTGGCACGACCCGGAGGCGGCGGCGATCCTGCTGACGGCCGGGGTCCCTCTCACGATGTACGGGTTGGACGTCTTCCGGCAGGTCCTGGTCCCCGAGGACGACGTCACCCGGCTGCGTGCGAGCGGGAACCCCGCGCTGCGGCTCGCCGGTGACCTGCTGGCCCACCGCGACCCGGACGCCACCGGTGACCCCAGCCCCACCGGGTGCCTCGGTGACGCCGGCGCGGTTTGCGCGGTCGCCGACCCCGGCGGCCTCACCACCGCGCTCCTCCCGGTGGAGGTCTCCCTCGCCCCCGGCCCCACCCGGGGCCAGACCGTCGTAGACCGCCGACCCCGCCCCGGCGAGGCCGAGATCCACGGCCTGAGCAGGGAGGGGGCACTGGTGGACGTGGCTCTGGAGGTGGATGTGGAGCGGTACGTGAAGCTGTACCTGGAGACGGTGGAGGGGTGACACCACCTGCTACCAGAGGGTTACGGGTATCACCCGCGATCAGCTCTGTGTCTCCTCGCGGCGTCCGAAAGCAGCGGCACCGGGTACGACGAGCAGCTTGCCGGTGGTGCGCCGGGCCTCCAGATCGCTGTGGGCCCGGGCGGCCTCGGACAATGCGTAGCGGCCCGTCACGGTGACCTCAAGCGCCTTGGAGCGCACCCACTCGAACACACCGGCGGCCCGTCGAAGCAGTTCGGACCGATCGGCGATGTAGTCCCCGAGGCTGGGCCGGATCAGGGTCAGCGAACCGCCCTGGGCGAGCCGGATCGGATCGAACGGCGGCACGGCACCACTTGCCGCGCCGAAGAGCACGAGATGGCCGCGGGCCCGCAGGCTGGCGAGGCTCGCGTCGAAGGTGTGCGCGCCGACGCCGTCGAAGACGACCGGCAGTCCCTGACCGCCGTTGAGCCGCCTCACCTCGGCTGCGAGATCGTCGACCGAGGAGGAGAGGATCACCTCGGCGGCCCCGGCGCGCTTCGCCAGCTCGGCCTTCGCCGCGGTCGACGTCGTACCGATCACCCTGCCGCCGAGATGGGTGATGAGCTGGGTCAGAAGCAGCCCCATGCCGCCGGCTGCCGCGTGCACGAGCACCGTGTCGCCTCCCTGAACCGGGTAGGCGTCCTTGATGAGATAGTGCGCGGTCATGCCTTGGAGGAGCACGGCGGCGGCCGTCTCGAAGCCGATGTCGTCGGGCAGCGGCACCAGCCGGGAGGCGTCCACGACGGCCCGCTCGGCGTACGTGCCGGGAATCTCCGCCCAACCGACCCGGTCCCCGACTGCGACGTCAGCGACACCGGGTCCGACTTCGACGACCGTGCCGGCGCCCTCGGAGCCCGGGGTGAAGGGCAGCGGGAGGCTGTACCGGCCTTCGCGGTAATAGACGTCGAGGAAGTTGACCCCGGATGCGGCGACCTCCACGACCGCCTCGCCCGGCCCCGGCCGGGGCTGGTCCACCTCTGCCTCCCGCAGTACCTCGGGACCGCCCACTTCGTACACCTGAATCGCTCGCATGACGCTCCAATGACCAATAACGGTTCATCCCCCGCCAACCCCGTTGACGGCGATGCGATTCCCGGCAGGCGGAACGTCCCTCGGTTCCTGTACCGGAGCGCGGTGTCCGCCTCACCCCGCAGCGGCCGTACGGGTCGTACGGGTCGTACCCCTAGACGAGTCTTTCCGAATGCCTGCGGGTACGAAGAGAGGGTGTTCATGATCGTTTGTGACGACGAACTTGAACACCCTCGTGACCGCACTGTACGTGAAGATCG
>NZ_JBTYMC010000254.1:0-9735 GCF_054880855.1 Streptomyces sp. S6
GCGGGGGCGGCGCGGGCGGCGGGGGAGGTGCGGCGGGTGCTGGGGTGGCCGGGCGTGCCGGTGGTGGCGGCGCGCAGGGTGCAGGATCCGTACGGGTTCCGGGCGTTTCCGCAGGTGCACGGGTGTGCGCTGGACGCGGGGGACAGGGTGCGGGAGGTGGTGGAGGTGGAGGTCAACTGCCCTTCCGAGAACCCCCTGGTGGACCCGGACGAGGTCACCGCCTACCACCACGGCGGCTTCTTCGCGGCGCCCCTCGCGCTCGCCCTGGACGGCCTGAACCTGGCCCTGCTGAAGACGGCCCAGCTCTCCGTCGCCCGCCTCAACGCACTCGGCAACTCCGAACTCACCGGTCTGGCACCCTTCTTGGCGGACGGTCCGGCGAGCAGCTCCGGCACGATGATCCTGGAGTACACGGCCAACTCGGCGCTCGCGGAGCTGCGTTCGCAGGCGGTACCCGCCTCCGCGGGGCACGCGGTGGTGTCCCACGGCCTGGAGGAGGCCGCGAGCTTCGCCGGCCAGGCGGCCAGGCAGACCCTGCGTGCGGCGGACGCCTGCACGACCCTCCTCGCCTGCGAACTGGTCGCCGCCGTCAGGGCACTTCGGCTCCGGCCGGCCCCGCCGCCGACGTCCGCGTTCACCATCGTCTCCGCCGCCCTGCCCGCCGGCACGGACGACCGTCCCCTCACCGCGGACATCGCGGCGGCGGCCGAACTCCTCCCCACGCTTGCCGAGTTGTGAGGCACCCCTCGGGGTGGGGTAAGGTTTGAACACGAGCTGGCCGTCGAACAAGGCGGAACAGAACGCGCGTTGGTGGTCCAAGGAAAGACGCCCCGCTTCCTGCGGGGAGATGTAAGTGCAAGGCTTGCCCAGCGCTCAGAAAGAGAACCCGTCCCAACTGGGGCGGGTTCTGTGCTGTTTCGACGCGTATACCGGAGAAAAATCCGGAACGGCATCCGGAACCGCCCACTAACCTCCCTTCCGATGAACAGAAGACGCCAGAAGAAACTCACCCGACGTCTCATGAGCGCGTCCCGGAGCGAGACCGGCACCGAAACCGCCGCCCTCCTGCGCGCCGGCGCCGACCCCACCGCCCGCGACCCCTACGGCACCACCCCCCTCTACGCCGCCGCAGTCCACGGCAACACCGAGGCCGTCCGCCTCCTCCTGGCCGCCGGCGCCCCACCGAACGAGGAGAGCGCCGGACCCGGCGCCGAAGGCACCCCCCTGTGCGCCGCCGCCTGCTGGGGCCACACGGCCACCGTCCGCACTCTCCTCGCCCACGGCGCCGACCCCGGTCTCGCCGAGGACCACGGCACCGGACTCACCCCGCTGAAGTGGGCCCGCGCGGGCTCGCACGACGAGACGGTCGCCGTTCTGCTGGCGGCGGGTGCACGGGACGGCGTGTGAGATTTCCGCCCATTCGTCGTGGGCGGCGAGGGATCGGGCCACTTCCTCCAGCCGGGACGGGCGCACCGACAGCCACGGCAGCGCCCTCCACCCCCCAAGCCCCCCCACCGGACCACCCCCATCGCCCCACCACACCCCCCCACCCGCCCTCACGTCGTAAACTGGCCCGATCCGTTCAGTGAAGTGACATCGCAGAGCTCAGGAGGTCGGCAGCCGTGGCGTTCGAGGATCCCTCCGCCGAAATGCTCACGCAGGCCGCCGAGAGCTTCGGGCTGCTGGCGTCGCCCGCGCGGCTGCACATCGTGTGGGCGCTCGCGCAGGGCGAGAGTGATGTGACGGGGCTCGCGGAGCGGGTCGGGGGTGCGCTGCCGGCCGTCAGCCAGCATCTGACGAAGCTGAAGCTGGCCGGGCTGGTGCGCTCGCGGCGCGAGGGGCGGCGCCAGGTGTACTTCGTGGACGACCCGGACGTCGTGGACGTCGTCCGGCTGGTCCTCGGGCGGCTGAACGACCGTGCCGTCGGGGCCGACGTCCCGGTGCCCCGCCTCCGTGGCCTCTGAGCGGGCCGCCGACGGCACGGCCCTCCAGACGCTGCGCAGGCTCGGCACGCGGCCGTACGGACTGACCGAGGACGAGGCCGCGGCACGCCTCGCCGAGCACGGCGAGAACACGCTCCCCGCGACCTCCACGGTCGCCTGGCCACGCCTCCTGCTCACCGGCGTCCGCGACCCCTTCACCTGCGTCCTGCTCTGCCTGGGCCTGGTCTCCGCGCTGGTCTCCTCCTGGGGCACCGCGACCGTCATCCTCGCCCTCGTCGCGGTCAGCTGCGTCCTGCGCGCGAGCGGCGAGCGGCGTGCCGACCGGTCCGTGGCCGCCCTGCGCGACCTCGTCGCCGGCACCGCCACCGTCGTCCGCCGCCCCGGTCCCGGCGAAGCCCCGCTGACCCGGGAGATCCCGGTCGGGGAACTCGTCCCCGGGGACGTGATCCGGCTCGGCGCGGGGGATCTGGTGCCGGCGGACGTGCGGCTGCTGCGGGCCCGGGGGCTCACCGTGCACCAGGCGGCGCTGACGGGGGAGTCGCGGCCGGTGGCGAAACACGTGGACGGGGCGGGGGCGGAACGGGACCTCTACCACGCCCCCCACCTCTGCTTCCAGGGCAGCGACATCGCCTCCGGCAGCGCCACCGCCGTCGTGGTGGAGACGGGGGCGGGGACGCGGTTCGCGGCCTCGCACGGGCCGCCGGTGCGGCCGACGGGAAACGCTTTCGACAGGTCCGTGCACGGGATCTCGTGGGTGCTGATCCGGTTCATGCTGCTGACGCCGCCGCTGGTGCTGATGGCGAACGCGGCGCTGCGGGACCGGGGCCTGGAGACGCTGCCGTTCGCGGTGGCGGTCGCGGTGGGGCTGACGCCCGAGATGCTGCCGGTGATCGTGACGACGTGTCTGGCGCGCGGGGCGACCCTGCTGGCCCGCTCGCACAACGTCATCGTCAAACGCCTCCCCGCGCTGCACGACCTCGGCGCGGTGGACGTCCTGTGCGTCGACAAGACCGGCACCCTCACCCAGGACCGCCCGGTCCTCGCGCACGGGGTCGGCCCCGACGGCGACGACGACCCGGACCCGGTCCACTGGGCCGCCGTCCAGGCCTGGTGGACCCTGCAACTCGCCGAACTGCCCACCCCGGACGCCCTCGACGAGGCGCTCCTCGACGCGGCGGGCGCGGTGGGGGAGGAGTACGACGGCGTCGACACCGTGCCGTTCGACCCGGCCCGGCGGATCGCGACGGCCGTCGTCCGGGGGCGTCGTCCGGGCACCCACCTGCTGATCACCAAGGGTGCGGTGGACGACGTCCTGGCGCGCTGCGACCTCACGGAGACCGAACGGGAACGGTTGCTGAAAATCGCGGTGGACCAGGCGGACGACGGCCTCAGGCTGCTCGCCGTCGCCACCGCCGAGCGGACCGCCCGCAGCCGCCCCTACACCCCCGCCGACGAACGCGGACTCACCTTCCGGGGCCTCGTGGCCTTCCGCGACGCGCTCGCCCCCAGCGCGACCGAGGCGCTGCGGGGGCTCGCCGCGCGCGGGATCTCCGTACGGGTCCTCACGGGTGACGCGCCCGGGACGGCGGCCCGGGTCTGCCGGGAGCTGGGGCTCGACCCGGGGGTGCCGGTCGTTCTGAGCGCCGGTGAGGTCCCCGAAGCAACCGTCTACGCCCGCTGCACACCCGAGGACAAGGCCCGCGTCGTCACCGCCCTGCGCGAGCGCGGGCACACCGTCGGCTTTCTCGGGGACGGCGTCAACGACGCGCCCGCGCTGCGCGCCGCCGACGTCGGGATCGCCCCGCGCGCGGCGTGCGCGGTGGCCCGGGAGAGCGCGGACGTCGTCCTCGGGGAGAAGGAGCTGACGGCCGTCGGGCACGCGGTGACCGCCGGGCGCTACAGCAGCGGCAACATCGCGTCCTACCTGCGCGTCACGCTCTCCTCCAACCTCGGGAACATCCTCGCGATGCTCTCGGCGGGCCTCCTGCTGCCGTTTCTGCCGATGCTCCCGGCGCAGGTCCTCGTCCAGAACCTGTGCTTCGACGCGGCGCAGCTCGCCTTCGCGTACGACCGTCCCTCGGCGGCGGTCCTGCGCCGGCCCACCGTGCTGCGGCCCCGCTCCTTCCTCGCGCTGATCACCGGCTTCGGCGCGCTCAACGCGGTCGCCGACCTCGCGACCTTCGTGCTCCTGGCGTTCGCGCTGCGCGGGCCCGACGAGGTGGACGACGAGGCGTTCTTCCACTCTGCCTGGTTCACGGAGAACCTCCTCACCCAGGCCCTGGTGATGGTCCTCCTGCGCACCGGCCGCAGCGCCGTGCACCGGGGCCGGTGGCCCGGCCCCGTCGGCTGGGCCACCGTCGCCCTCGTCGCCGTCGGGCTCCTCCTCCCGCCCAGCCCCCTCGGCGCCGTCCTCGGCATGTCCGGGCTGCCGCTGCCGTACTACCTGATGCTGGGCGCGGTGCTGCTGCTGTACGCGCTGGCCCTGAGACCGCTGGCCCGGCGTCAGCCGTAGGACAGGTTCGAGCACGGGTTGTCGTCCGCCGAGCGGGCGTCGGCGGCCACCTGGGTGGGGACGGCGGTGGGGGAGGCCGTGGTGCCGGTGCCCGCTGTCGCCGCGTAGTCGTCGCCGAGGACGACGTTGAGGGCGGGGCCGGAGATCGGTTCGAGGCGGGCGCCGGGGAAAGCGGAGGCAACCGCTTGTGCGTTCTTCTCCCGGCCCGGTCCGTACTGGATCACCGTCGTCGCGTGGGCCTGGCTGGAGGCCGTCGCCGTACCGGTGACGGTGAAGCCGGCCGAGGTGAGCTTCTCGGCGCCCTTCGCGGCGAGGCCGGGGGTCGTGGTGCCGTTGTAGACGGCTACGTCGATTCCCGCGCCGGAGACGGGAGCCGGCGTCGAGGCGGGCTTCGGCTTCGCCGGACCCCCCTTCTTGCCGCCCGCGTTCTGCCCGTCGATCGTCCGGTCCTCCTTGAGCGCCGCCCACAGCGCGGACGCGTCCGGCTCGACGACCGCGACCCGCGCACCCTCGTAACGCCAGGGCACCGTCACGAACTTGGTGTTGTGCAGGTCGACGTCCTTGAGGGACATCGCGAACGAGATCAGCTTGTCGGCGGAGCCGAGCCCGGGGTCGACGGTGAGCGACTTGGTCGCGGCCTCGGCGAGCGGCAGCAGGTTCGTCGGGGACAGCCCCTTCTCCTTGATCTGCTTCAACAGGCTGGCCACGAACGCCTGTTGGCGCTTGATCCGGCCTATGTCCGAGCCGTCCCCGATACCGTGCCTGATCCGGACGTAGTCCAGCGCCTTCTGCCCGGACACCTTCTGCTCGCCCTTCGCGAAGAGCAGGTCCCCGCGCGTGGCCCGGCCGGGGCTGAGGTCCTTCTGGTAGATGTCGTTCGGGAGGCACACGTCCACCCCGCCGACGACGTCCGTCAGCGACGCGAACCCCTTGAAGTCGACGACGACCGTGTGGTCGACGCGCATCCCGGTCAGCTTCTCCACGGTGTTCTGCGTGCAGGCGGGGTTCCCTTTGTCCGTCTGCCCCATGGAGAACGCCGCGTTGAACATGGTGTTGTGCTGCTCCGCCGACCAACTGCCGTCGGGCAGCTTGCACGGCGGGATCGTCACCAGCGTGTCGCGGGGGATGGAGACCGCGAGGGCGTGCTGGTGGTCGGCGTACACGTGGAGCAGGAAGGCGGTGTCGGAGCGCCCGACGTCGTCCTTGTTGCCCCCGCCCAGCGCCGCGTTCCCGTCGGTGCGCGCGTCCGACCCGATGACCAGGACGTTCTCGCCGGCGGTGTCGTCGGGCCGGTCGTCGGAGAGGCCGCCCGCGTCGAAGGTGCTGATGTCACCGGTCAGCTTGAGGTAGAGCCAGCCGGCGCCCGCGCCCAGCAGGACCAGCAGCGACAAGGCGATCGCGAGGACCACGCGTATCCGCCGGGAGCGGGGTCCGCGCTGGTCGCCGCGTCGGCGCCCGCGGCCCCGGTCCGGTGGCGCGGCGCGTCTGGCCCCGGTCCGGTGGCGTGACGGTGCTGCGCTGCGGCTGCTGGTGACGGTCATCGGCGCCCTCGCTGTGTCTCACCTCAGGTTGTACAGTTGCGCAATGTAGCAACCTTCCGGAGTATGACTCCGACTAGGCTCGACGAAAGAGAGATCAGGTCATGCTCCGTAACGGACTGGAACCCTGGCACCTGCTGATCGTGGCGATCGTCGTCATCGTCCTCTTCGGCTCGAAGAAGCTGCCCGAGGCGGCCCGTGGGCTCGGCAAGTCCATGCGCATCCTCAAGAGCGAGGCCAAGGCGATGAAGGAAGAGAGCGCCGAGAGCGCCGCGCACCCGACGGAGGCCGTCGAGCCGACGACCGTGACGACCGCGGCGGAGGCGGTCCGCCCGCAGCCCGTGACCGCGCAGCACGTCGCCCAGAACGTTCAGCCGCCGGTCACGCAGAGCTGAAATCTCCGCAAAGCCGTACGAAGAGGCCGGTGCGGTCCGCTGTGCGTGGCAGCGGACCGCACCGGCCTGTGTCTTGCTGTGCGCCGAGGCGCGTCACGGCGACGGACTCAGGCGGGCTCCCCGGCCCCCTTGGGGAGCAGTGCCTCCGAAGCCGAACGGGACTCCTCGCGCCGCTGCCGCCGGGTGCGGCGCGGCTCCTGGTCGGGCAGCCAGCCGAAGGCCATGCTGCCGCCGATCAGGCCGCACAACAGGCCGACCATGAACCCTCCGATGTTGGAGGTCACCCAGGTGCCCAGGGAGAGCAGTACGGCGGTGATCGAGTAGAACAGCCGCTGTACCGGGTTGAACAGGATCAGCAGGCCGCAGAGGATCATGAGCGAGGGCAGGAGATACCCCGCCAGCCCCTGCACGCCGATGTGCAGGACCACGCCCAGCGGTGCCTTCATCGTCAGAAGGATCTCGGCACCGCCGAAGGTGATCAGGAACCCGCCGACGAACGGCCGGCGCCCTCGCCACTGACGGAAACGCTGTCGCGCCGACGCCTTCGGGCCCGCCTCGGCGGACGCGGTCGGCTCGGCCGGCGCGGCCGGCTCGGGTTCGGGTACGGCCGGCGGTTCGTGCTGGGTCACTCAGGTCACGTCCCCGGGCATCCGCTGGTGGAGAAACTCATGCGCAGGTCGGGCAGCTTGAAGACGGCCGCCGTCGCGCCGTAGTTGTGCTGGTACAGGTTGTTGATCGTGACGGTGCGCGCCTGCTGGCCGTAGACACCCTCGGGACCCTTGAAGGGCGGGACCCGGTCGAAGGTGCTGGAGTCACGGCCGATCTCGATGTCGCTGAACTCGGCGTTGCCCATGATCTCGTCGGAGTCGATCGCCAGGTTCTCGACCTCGACCTTCTTGCCCTTGTTGCCGGCGGTCAGCAGCAGCTGGATGCCGCCGAGGTCCACGGACTGGCACATGTTGGTGAGCTTGCCCTTGCCGATGACCGAGGTCACGACGAGGACCGAGCCGTCCGTGTCGCCCTGGTTGGGCGAGTCCTTGATCATGTGGTCGAGCCCGCCGTACTGCTCGAAACCGACGCCTTCGAGTTTGTCGGCTTTGACGACGAACGGCATACCGGAGATCGCGAACTGGACGCCGAGGATGCCTTCGCCGGTCAGGACGGCGAGAGTCGCGGCGGCGAGCGTGGCGGGCACCGCCAGTACGGCGGCCCGGCGCCCGCGGACCCTGCCGCGTCTTTCGGTGGTACCGCTACCCGGACTCCCGGGTGTGTGGTCGGCGGACGGTGTGACGTCCGGGGACGAGGCCATGTCTGCTCCCATGGGCATTAGTACATGCAGGTTGCTTTGTGGCGCGTTGTCCTGGCGCGGACAGCGGCTGCCGTGCACGCTCCCCACAACTCCCGGAAGTCGTACGGACTTTCTCGTTACGCGGCAGTAGCCAAGCCAGGAAGTTACCGATGGTTACAACTACGGGTCAAGGGAGTTGTGGAAAAAGGGTGTTCATTGTGCGCCAGGTATGGATCGCGGCGCCACTGGTGGTACACCGCCGTTGACAGTTGATTACTGACGGTCAGTCACTTCATCAACTTCCGTCCAACCGCTTGACTCTGACTGAGTCTCAGGTCTAGAACTCTCCTGGCTCAGCCCGGGTCCGTGGCGCCGGACCCGCAGCGCGACGTCCGTCGCGCTCCCGGACTTTCTCCGACCGGACGTGCCCGCCCCTCCCAGGGACGGGCACCTCCGCCGAGTCCGCTCTCACCTGGCGTTCCACCTCGGAGCCGAACGCGGCCACTTCCCCCCTGTCGGCCGCTCCTCCCCGAAGACCCCGGGTCGTCCCGGGTGTCTTCGGCACCCCCTGAAAAGAAAGAGGCACCCGCAATGCGCGCTCGCTCTCTCGTCGCCGTCCTCGGCGCCGCCGCCGCCCTCACGCTGCCGGCCGTCACCCCGGCCTCCGCCGCCGGCGCGGTGCTCACCGCGAACGGCGCCGACGTGGCCGTCGGTGACGTCCTGACCGCGTCCCTGGCCACCGGCACCGCCGCCACGTTCTACTCCAGCGCGACCGGCACCAGCGGCATCTCCTGTGCGTCCTCCGGGTTCAACGCCACCGTCACCGACAACCCGGCCGCGCCGGGCACGGCGACCGAGACGCTCACCGCGCACACCTTCGCCAACTGCACCTCGAACGTCCTCGGTGTCACCGGTGTCAGAAGCATCACCGTCGACAACCTGCCCTACACCGTCGCCGCCGCCTCCGACGGCGCCCTCACGGTGACCCCGCCGAGCGGTGGCGTCATCCAGACCACGGTCGTGCTGCGCACCCTGCTCGGCAACATCACCTGCGTCTACCAGGGCCCGGCCCTGAACGGCACCACCAGCAACGCCGACAACAGCATCAACTTCAACCGCCAGGCGTTCACCCGCACTTCGGGTTCGTCCCTGTGCTTCGCCGCCGGCTACTTCACCGCGAAGTACGCCCCGGTGTCGGACGGCACGAACGCGGTCACGGTCAACTGACCTGACCCCGCAGGGGCGTTCACCTGCGCCTCAACCGCATGAACAGGGCGGTGCCGCCGGCGAGCACGAGAACCGCCGCGGCACCGCCCGCCAGCACGGGGGCGGACGGACCGGTGCCGGTGTCCTTCGCGACGGGGGCGGACGCCGGGGTCACGGCGGGAGTGGGCGTGGGCGGGGGAGTCGAGGCAGGGGGCGGTGTGGGCGTCGGCGACGGTGTCTGAGCCTCCGGCGACGGCTTCTGGGTCTGCGTCGGCTTCTCCGTCTCCTTCCGGGCCGCCGCCTTCGGGAACACCACGTCCGAGCACGAGTAGTACGTGTCCGCCGTGCTCGTGTTCTGCCAGATCGTGTACAGCACGTGCCGCCCCGTCCGGTCGGCGGGCAGCTTCGCGCTGAACCGGTAGGCACCGCCGGTGAGTTGCGGGTCCTTGACGACCGCGAACGGCTTCTCCGGCAGCTCCGACCAGGTCAGCGGCTTCGACGGGTCGTACCCCGGGGTCGTCAGGTACAGCTTGAACGAGCCGGTGTGCGGGATCGTCGACGCGTACGTCATCCGCAGCGTGGCGCCGGGCCTCAGCTCGGTCGAGGGCCAGTCGGCGCGGGCCAGGTCGAGCCCCTTGTACGCGGAGAGGCCCCCGCTGCACAGCTCGCCGTCCGGGATCGTCTGCCGGTCGCGGCCGTTCACGTCGGCGACGCGCAGGTTGTCCCACGCGGCGAAGGACGCGCCGTTCGCCCGCACGGCCGCCCGGCAGGCCGCAGTGCCGGAGTTCGCGCCGCCCTCGGGGGAGCAGGCGAACACCCGGCTCACCGGAGTGGTCGGGGCGCCGTGCGCGGC
>NZ_JBTYMC010000255.1:0-9721 GCF_054880855.1 Streptomyces sp. S6
GCGCAGGCGATCCGCTGGCTGACGGCCATCGATCCGGCGATCGCCCTGGTGTGCGTCGGGGGCGGGGTCGCCGAGGGGCTGGGCACCGGCTACCAGCGGGCCCTGGAGAACAGCACCCGGACTCCGGAGGCCCGCACGACGCTCCGCGCCCAGCCGCGCACCAGGCCGCCCGGCAGCCACCGGACGACGAAGGAGCCCAGCACCCCGGCGAGCATCAGCGCGACCACGGCCAGCAGCCTCGGCGCACCCCACACGCGTGCACAGCGCCCGGTCTCGATGCACGCCCTCGGGGTGCAGGGCGCGGTGGGCAGCCAGACGCTCATCAGGAGGGGACGAGGGAGAGGAAGTGGCGCAGGTAGCGGGCGTTGACCTTGCGCATCGACAGCAGCACGTAAAGGTCGGCGACCCCGAAGTCCGGGTCGTGCGCGGGCGCCCCGCACACCCAGGCGCCCAGCCGGATGTAGCCGCGCAGCAGCGCGGGCAGTTCGGTGCGCTCCGGGGTGGCGAGGTCCTTGGGGACCCAGGGCAGCAGGGGCTGTACCCGGAACTCCTCGGGGGCGAGGTTCTTCGCCTGTACGCGGTCCCAGGTCGCGGCGGCGAGCTTCCCGCCGTCCGCGAGCGGCACCGAGCAGCAGCCGGCCAGCCACTCGTGGCCCCGGTCGACCATGTAGCGGGCGATGCCCGCCCAGATCAGCGAGATGACGGCGCCGTCGCGGTGGTCGGGGTGCACGCAGGAGCGGCCCACCTCGACGAGGTTCGTGCGGATCCCGTCCAGCGCGGACAGGTCGAACTCGCCCTCGGAGTACAGGCGTCCGGCGACGGCCGCGCGCTCCGGGGGCAGCAGCCGGTACGTTCCGACGACCTGGCCGGTCTCGGTGTCGCGGACCATCAGGTGGTCGCAGTAGGCGTCGAAGGAGTCGATGTCGAGACCCGGTTCGACCCCGCCGAGCAGGGCGCCCATCTCTCCCGCGAACACCTCGTACCGCAGCCGCTGGGCGGCCCGTACGTCTTCCTCGTCGCGCGCCAGGGTCACGGTGTAGCGCGTCGGCGCGATGTTCTGCTGGGGACGGTCGAGCGTGGAAACGCCGGTCATAACTCTCTCCCGAGTCACAGGCGAACGACGGCGAGCGGTGCCGTCGAGGACTGTTCTTCCGACGCCGGTTGGCGTGTACGTGACCTCATGCGGGAGCAAAGATGTGAGGTTGTTTAACGGCCGGAGCCGGTCGGTGGGAAAGCTGGACGGGACCGGGGATGAGCACCACTCCCGGTCCCGCCCGTCCGCCACTGTCCGGCGAACGTCTGCTTACCTCTTGGCGGACTTCCGCGTCGCCCGCAGCCACTCCTTGTTCATCGCGGTGATGGACACGAGCGGGATCCCCTTGGGGCAGGCGGTGGCGCACTCGCCGGTGAGGGTGCAGCCGCCGAAGCCCTCGGTGTCCATCTGGGCGACCATGTCGAGGACGCGGGTCTCGCGTTCGGGTGCGCCCTGCGGGAGGACGTTGAGGTGGTTGATCTTGGCGGAGGTGAAGAGCATCGCGGCGCCGTTGGGGCAGGCCGCCACGCACGCCCCGCAGCCGATGCACTCGGCGTGTTCGAAGGCGAAGTCGGCGTCGGGTTTGGGGACGGGGGTGGCGTGGGCCTCGGGGGCGGCGCCGGTGGGGGCGGTGATGTAGCCGCCCGCCTGGATGATGCGGTCGAAGGCGGAGCGGTCGACGACGAGGTCCTTGATCACCGGGAAGGCGGCGGCACGCCAGGGCTCCACGTCGATCGTGTCGCCGTCCCGGAAGGACCGCATGTGGAGCTGGCAGGTCGTGGTCCGCTCGGGGCCGTGCGCGTCGCCGTTGATGACGAGGGAGCAGGCGCCGCAGATGCCCTCGCGGCAGTCGTGGTCGAAGGCGACGGGGTCCTCGCCGCGCAGGATCAGCTCCTCGTTGAGGGTGTCGAGCATCTCCAGGAACGACATGTCGGGCGAGATGCCGTCGACGTCGTAGGTCGCCATGGTGCCGTCGGCGTCGGTGGCGCGCTGGCGCCAGACGCGCAGGGTGAGCCTCATGCGTAGCTCCGCTGGGTGGGGTGGACGTACTCGAAGACGAGGTCCTCCTTGTGGAGGGTGGGCGGCTCGCCGGTCCCGGTGAACTCCCAGGCCGCCGCGTACGCGAACTCCTCGTCGCGGCGGGCCGCTTCACCGTCCGGGGTCTGGGACTCCTCGCGGAAGTGCCCGCCGCAGGACTCGGCGCGGTGCAGCGCGTCGAGGCACATCAGCTCGGCGAGTTCGAGGTAGTCGACGATCCGGTTGGCCTTCTCCAGCGACTGGTTGAACTCCTCGCCGGTGCCCGGGACTTTGATCCGCCGCCAGAACTCCTCGCGGATCTGCGGGATCCGCTCAAGTGCCTTGCGCAGCCCGGTGTCCGTGCGGGCCATCCCGCAGAACTCCCACATCAGTTCCCCGAGTTCGCGGTGGAAGGAGTCGGGGGTGCGGTCCCCGTCGACCGCGAGGAGCAGGTTCAGCCGGTCCTCGGTCTGAGCCAACACCTCCTGGACGACGGGGTGTTCGTCGGTCACCTCGTCCTGGCGGGGGTGGCGGGCGAGGTAGTCGTTGACGGTGGCCGGGAGGACGAAGTAGCCGTCCGCGAGGCCCTGCATCAGCGCGGACGCGCCGAGCCGGTTCGCCCCGTGGTCGGAGAAGTTGGCCTCGCCGATCGCGAACAGCCCGGGGACGGTCGTCTGGAGGTCGTAGTCGACCCACAGTCCGCCCATCGTGTAGTGCACGGCCGGGTAGATCCGCATCGGCACCTCGTACGGATCCTCGTCGGTGATCCGCTGGTACATGTCGAAGAGGTTCCCGTACTTCGCCTCAACGGCCTTGCGTCCCAGGCGTTTCACCGCGTCCGCGAAGTCGAGGTAGACGCCCTGTCCGCCCGGTCCGACGCCGCGTCCCTCGTCGCACACGTTCTTCGCGGCGCGGGAGGCGATGTCGCGGGGGACGAGGTTGCCGAAGGAGGGGTAGATGCGCTCCAGGTAGTAGTCCCGCTCGGCCTCGGGGATCTCGTGCGCGGGCCGCGTGTCGCCCTTCGCCCTCGGCACCCAGATCCGCCCGTCGTTGCGCAACGACTCGCTCATCAGGGTCAGTTTGGACTGGTGGTCGCCGGTGCGCGGGATGCACGTCGGGTGGATCTGCGTGAAGCACGGGTTCGCGAAGTACGCGCCCCGCCGGTGCGCCCGCCACACGGCCGTCGCGTTGGAGTTCATCGCGTTCGTCGACAGGTAGAAGACGTTCCCGTAGCCGCCGCTGGCGAGGACGACGGCGTCGGCGAAGTACGTCCGCACGCGCCCGGTGACCAGGTCCCGGGCGACGATCCCACGCGCCCGCCCGTCGACCACGATCAGGTCGAGCATCTCGGTGCGGGGGTGCATCTCGACGTTCCCGGCGGCGATCTGCCTGCTGAGCGCCTGATAGGCCCCCAGCAGGAGCTGCTGCCCCGTCTGCCCCCGTGCGTAGAAGGTGCGGGAGACCTGGACGCCGCCGAAGGACCGGGTGTCGAGGAGCCCCCCGTACTCGCGGGCGAACGGCACACCCTGCGCGACACACTGGTCGATGATCTCCACGGAGATCTGCGCGAGGCGGTACACGTTCGACTCGCGGGCCCTGAAGTCGCCGCCCTTGACGGTGTCGTAGAACAGCCGGTGGACGGAGTCGCCGTCGCCCCGGTAGTTCTTCGCCGCGTTGATCCCGCCCTGCGCGGCAATGGAGTGGGCGCGGCGCGGGGAGTCCGAGTAGCAGAACTGGACGACGTGGTAGCCCTGTTCGGCGAGGGTCGCCCCGGCGGAGCCGCCCGCGAGGCCGGTGCCGACGACGATGACGGTGCGCCCCCGACGGTTGGCCGGGTTGACGAGCTTCGCCTCGAAGCGGCGGGTGTCCCAGCGGTCGGCGACGGGGCCGGAGGGCGCCTTGGTGTCGGCGACCGGGTCGCCGGTCGTGTAGTTGGCGAAAGTCATGGTCAGCTCACCACTCCGGTCATCACGCCCACGGGGACGGCGATGAAACCGGCCGTGAGCAGAACTGCGAGAACGTCTGCCGTGGTCTTCAGGAACCGGTCCCGGCTGCGGCTGCCGACGCCGAGGGTCTGCGCGGCGGCCCAGAAGCCGTGCCGGACGTGCAGGCCGAGGGCGAGCATCGCGGTGATGTAGACGGCGTTGCCGTACCAGGTGGAGAACGTGCCGACGACGTTCTGGTACGGCTTGCCCTCCTGGAAGCCGCCGCTGTGCACGGTGCCGGTCGTCAGGTCGAGGATGTGCCAGACGATGAACAGGGCGAGGATGATCCCGCCCCAGCGCATGGTGCGCGTCGCGTAGCTCGCCCGGCGTCTGGCGTGCACGTACTTGCTGGTGCGGGCCTTGAGGTCCCGGCGGCTGAGCTGGTACGCGGACACGGCGTGCGCGACCACGGCGGCGACCAGCACCACGCGGATCACCCACAGCGTCCACTCGTAGTGCATGAACGGCTCGCCGATCGTGCGCAGCCAGTGGGCGTAGTGGTTGAACTCGCCGGCCCCGAAGAAGATCTTCAGGTTGCCGAGCATGTGGACGACGAGGTACCCGAGCATGATCAGGCCGCTGACGGCCATCACGGTCTTCTTGCCGACGGAGGAGTCCCACACGGTGCGCGCCATCGACGGCCGTCGGTCCGTCCGCGTTGCCAGAGCCATGAGTCAGAACGCTAGGCGGATTCCGGCCCATCGGTCCAAGACATGGTCCGGCTTGATTCCATAGGCACGGACTATGGTGGCGGGTATGCAGTTCCAGCAGCTCCAGTACTTCGTCGCCGTCGCGGAGACCCGGCACTTCACCCGGGCCGCCGAGGCCGTCCACGTCGCCCAGCCTTCGCTGTCGCAACAGATCAAGGCGCTGGAGCGGGAGCTGGGGGCCGATCTGTTCCTTCGGGCCCGGGGCAACATCACCCTCACGGACGCCGGGGAGGCGCTGCTGCCGCTGGCCCGGCGGATCCTCGCGGACGCCGAAACCGCCCGCTACGAGGTGCGGGAACTCGTGCAGTTGAGGGGTGGGCGGGTGCGGCTCGGGGCGACGCCGAGTCTGTGCACGGGGCTGTTGCCGGATGTGCTGCGCGCGTTCCACGACCGGTATCCGGGGGTGCAGCTCCTCATCGAGGAGGGGGGTTCGCACGATCTCATCCGCGAACTCGCCCGGGGTGCGCTCGATCTGGCGCTCGTCGTCCTGCCCCTTCCGGCGCCGGCGCCCGCGCTGACCACCGTCGAGCTGCTGCGGGAGGACCTCGTCGTCGTGTCGTCCCCGGACGTGCCCCGCCCCGGTGGGGGCAAGCGGACCGTCCGGGTCGCCGATCTCGCCGGGGAGCGGCTCGTGATGTTCCGGCACGGGTACGACCTGCGGGAGCTGACGGTGGCCGCGTGTCGCTCCGCCGGGTTCGAGCCGGAGTTCGCTGTCGAGGGAGGTGAGATGGATGCGGTGCTGGGGTTCGTGCGGGCGGGGTTGGGGGTTGCCGTCGTGCCCCGGATGGTCGCCGCGCGGTCCGGGCACGGGTTGCGGGTGACGCCCTTGGCCCGGCCCGGGTTGCATCGGACCATCGCGCTGGCCCACAGGAGTGATGTGGCTCCGCCTCGGGCGGCTCGGGAGCTTCAGCGCATGCTGCTGGAGAGATGACTTCGGGTGCGGCGCCGTCGTGGCTGGTCGCGCTCACGCGGCGGAGCCGCATATCAGATACAGCCCCGCGCCCCTGAAGATCCTCAGCTCGACGCGTCCTGCAGCGCCAGCTCCCTCAGCTTCTCCGGCGGCCCCGGCCTCGCGTAGTACCAGCCCTGCGCCGTGTCGCACCCCAGCAGCCGCAGATGCTCCGCCTGAGCGCCCGTCTCCACCCCCTCCACCGTGACCGCGAGGTCCAGGCTGTGCGCCATCGTCACGATGCCCTCGACGATCTTCAGGTCCACCGGGTCCGCCGGGAACTGCTGCATGCCCTGGGTGAAGGAACGGTCCAGCTTGAGGATGTTCACGGGGAGGCGGCGGAGGTTGGCGAGGTTGGAGTAGCCGGTGCCGAAGTCGTCGAGGGCGATGTCGACGCCCATCTCGGCGAGTTGGCGCAGGGGTTTCAGGAGGTCGTCCTCGGCGCCGATCAGGGCGGACTCGGTGACTTCGAGGCAGAGGACCTCGGGGCCCACGCCCTCGCGTTCGAGGATCTCGACGGTGTCCTGGACCAGGCCGGGGTGGCTGAGCTGGACCGGTGAGAGGTTGACGTTGATGCGCAGGGCCCAGCACTCGGAGCAGGCGTCCCGGAAGGCGCGGATCTGCCGTACCGACTGCTCCAGGACCCAGCGGCCGAGGGGCACGATGAGGCCGGTGTGCTCGGCGAGGGGGATGAACCGGTCGGGGCCGAGGACGCCGTGCTGCGGGTGCAGCCAGCGGACGAGGGCCTCGGCGCCGCGGACACTGCCGTCCTCCAGGCGGACGATCGGCTGGTACTCGATGAAGAACTCGTCGCGCTCCAGGGCGGCCGGCAGCGCGGTCGTCAGGCCGTGCCGGGTGATGGCGCGGGCGTCGGCCTCCGCGTCGGCGAGTTCGAAGCGGTTGCCGCCCGCCGACTTGGCCCGGTACATCGTGATGTCGGCGCTGCGCAGCACCTCGGCGGCGCTGCGCTCCCCCGCCTGCCCTTCGACGATGCCGATGGAGCCGCGCACGGTCAGCTCGCGGCCGTCGATGCGGACGGGTGCGACGAGGGCGTTCATGATGCGGGCGGCGAGTTCGTCGGCCTCGTGCGGGGAGTCGGGGCCGGTGGTGAGCGCCACGAACTCGTCGCCGCCGAGCCGGGCGACCATCTCGCCGGGCGCCGTCGCGCAGGACTGGAGGCGGTCGGCGATCTCGACGAGGAGCCGGTCGCCGGCGGCGTGCCCGAGGCTGTCGTTGATGGTCTTGAAGCCGTCGAGGTCGAGGTAGCACAGGCCGTAGCGGCGGCCGTCCCCGGCGCCGACGATCTTCTCCAGGCGCTCGAAGAACAGGGTGCGGTTGGGCAGTCCGGTGAGCGCGTCGTGGGTGGCCTCGTAGCGCAGCCGCAGGTTCAGCAGGCGGCGCTCGGTGGTGTCCTCCATGAGGGCGAGCTGGTAGCGGGGTGCGCCGTCGGCGTCGCGCAGCAGGGACACCGTCAGGTTGGTCCACAGGACCGTTCCGTCGGGGCGGTAGAACGCCTTCTCGGTGTGGTAGTGCTCGCGGTCGCCGCGTACCAGTTCCTCGTGCAGCCTCCAGACCTGCGGGGCGTCCTCGGCGTGCGTCCAGTCCTTGACGTTGCGGCTGCGCACGGCCTGTTCGGAGCCGCCGAACATGCGGGTCAGGGCGTCGTTGACCTCCAGGACGGCGCCGTCGAGGTCGGCGATCCAGATGCCTATGGCGGCGCCCTCGAAGACCGCGCGGAAGCGGGCCTCGCTGGCGTGCAGGGCCTGGGCGACGACGCCCTGGGCCTGAAGGGCGGCCTGGGCGATGGCCTCCTGTTCGGCGAGGGTGCGCTCGCGCAGGGCGTGCGCGTAGCCGGCGGACATCGCGTGCTGGAGGCGGGAGCAGCGGGTGCGGAGTTCCTCGGCGGGGCCGTCGTCGCCGCAGTACAGCACCAGGTAGGCGTCCACGCAGTCGAGGGCCTGCGCGAGGGCCTCGGGGTCGGTGCAGTGCGCGCCGACCAGGGCGCCGCCGACCGCCTTCGCCTCGGTGGCGTCGAAGGTGCGCGCGAGGAGGGCCGTGCGCAGGCGCCTGGCCAGGGGGAGGAGGAGTTCCTCGAACTCCGGTCGGGTGAGGGGGGTGGAGGTGGCCGGGTAGACGGCGCGGCTCCAGATCGTCGCGAACCGGCGGAGTCTGTCCTCCGGTCCGTCCTGGACGGCCGTCACGCCGTGGTCCCCACGCCGGCGAAACCGCAGAAGGCATAGGGATCCTCGTCCTGCGGGGCCGTCTCCGGCCGCCACAGCGGCATCGGCACCAGTCCAGGTTCCACCATGTCGTACCCCTCGAAGAACCGCGCGATCTCGCCCTGCGAGCGCATGATCAGCGGGTTGCGGATGTCCTTGTACACGTCGACCGCGCCGCCGGTCCGTTCGGGCGGCAGCGGGATTCCCTCGAACGAGGCATGGGTGAGGACGAGCACGCTGCCGGGCGCGAGCGCGTCGCGCAGCGCCGCCACCGCCCCGTAGGGGTCGTCCTCGTCGTCCACGAAGTGCAGTATCGCAATCAGCAGGACGGCCACCGGCCGCTGGAGGTCCAGCAGGTCGCGGACCTGAGGGCTGGTCAGGATGGATGCGGGATCGCGCAGGTCGGCCAGGACGGCGTCGGCGCGGGGGTCTCCGGCGAGGGCGGCCCTGGTGTGTTCGACGGCCACCGCGTCGTGGTCGACGTGGACGACGCGGGCGTCGGGGACGGCGCGGCGGGCCACCTCGTGGACGCCGCCGGAGGTGGGCAGGCCCGAGCCGATGTCGAGGAACTGGGTGACGCCCTCGGCGGCGGCGTGCCGGACGGCGCGGCGCATGAACGCCCGGGTGGCCTGCATGATCTTCGGCAGGCCGGGCACCGCCTCCATCGCCCGGCGGGCCGCCGCCCGGTCCGCCTCGAAGTTGTGCGAGCCGCCCAGGAAGTAGTCGTTGATGCGCGCCACGCTGGGCACCGAGATGTCGATGCTCCGCGGGGCCCAGGCGGGACGCTGCATCAGTACTCCAAGGCTTCCGACGGTCCGGTGTTCGAGCTGAGGCTACTGATCGCCCGCCAAAAGAACGAGCGGAAACGGAAATTGAGCGTCCGTTCCCGGTCGAGACGTGTGGATTTCCGGTGGGTTTCGTCGACTCCCGTGGCGCCGCCGGGCGTACGCGAATCCGCCCCCTCCGTACGGCGCGGAGGGGGCGGACACAGGGCTGCGCGGTTACTTGTTGGGAGCGCCGACCAGCTTGCCGTCGGGGCGCACCGCGAACCAGGTGCCGCCGACGCCCTGGCCGTTGGTGTCACCGGGCTTCTTGTCGTTGATGAAGGTGTAGATCGGGGAGCAGTTGAGGGTCTGCTGCTCCTCGTTGTTGTCGGGCCGCAGGAACTTCATGTACCCCTTCTGCGGGATGTTCTTGGTGTCCTTGAAGTCCACCGGGGCGACGATCGGCCACTTCTCCAGGCAGGCGCCCTTGCAGTTCGAGACGGGCTTCGGCCACGCCTTGTCCTTGAGGAAGCGGTAGACCGTCATGCCGTTCTTGTCGACGACGATCTCGCCGAGCTTCGGGTCGTTGCGGGTGGAGAGGCCGGCCTGGTCGGCCTCGGCGGCACCCGAGCCGCCGCCGGCGCTGCCGCCCGACTTGGCCTTCTTGCCGTCGGGGGCCAGCGCGAACCACTTGTTGCCGACGTTCTGGCCGGTGGTGTCGCCGGGGTTGGCGTCCTTCGCGTAGTAGTACGCGGGCCAGCCATCGACCGTGAGCTGCTTCTTGCCGTCGGCGCGGGTGACCTCGCCGAGGATGGACTTGTCGATGCCGTCGCCGGCCGAGACGTCGGCGGCGTCGACCGGCGGCCACGCGGTCGCGCAGGCGTCGTTGCAGTTGGATTTCGGGGGCTCGGCGGTGTCCGAGTCGAAGCGGTAGAGGGTACGGCCGCCGCTGTCGGTCACGATCTTGCCGAGTTCGGCGTTCGTGGCGACGGCGAGTTCGCCCGCGCCGCCCTGCGCCTGGGTGCCGCCGTCGGCGCCGGTGCC
>NZ_JBTYMC010000256.1:0-9678 GCF_054880855.1 Streptomyces sp. S6
CGGCACCCCGACTACGGGTACGTCACCCCCCTCGAAACGAGATCCTTGCTCAGTCAGAACCTCGTCCCGGCAGCGTAAACACCCGCTGTCCAGTTCGCGGGGGGAACTTCATTCCGGTCTCGCACAGTGTCATCAGCATCAGTCTGGGATATCCCGCCTGGCCGAGCCGGCTGGCGGGGCGGCCGAGCCAGGACCAGTTCCGTTCATGGTCGGGGACGATCAGGCTGCTGCACCCGTCAAAGGCGACCGTCCGCCAGCGTCGGTAACTCACCCCAGGAGTGGACGGCTGGGCCAGCGGCCCCGCCAACACCTCGAAGAGCCGCTTGACCGGCGCCGGGCCGATGCGCCGGCGCAGGTCACGAAGCGCCTTCTCGGAAGGCTCGGGGACGCGGGCGGTCAGCCCCGCGACCAGCTTGGTCCACACGAGTCGGGCGCCCAGATGCTCGAACAACCCCAAAGCCAGAACGAAGTACACGCCGACCCGGGAGGGAAGATATCGCAGCCGTCGCTCCCGCGCTCCGGTCTCCTCCAGAATCGCGTCAACCAACTCCGGGGGCACGACCTGCGTCAACTCTCCCAAGTGCCCCGGCGCAAAGACTTCTTGACCGCCGTGTCGACCGAGATGGGGCATGCCAGACTGAACCAGCAAGCGGGGCTCCTTCATGCAAGGACGTGGTCTTGGTCGACATCCGTCCTACGCGGGGCCCCGCCCTTCTACATCAACTTCTGCGAACCGCTTGACATCCCCTCCGGGCCCTTAACTTCGCGGCATTGCGTGGTCGTCGCCCACACCCAGCTCCGCCTCGCCAGGCCGCTGGCCGCCGACCTCCGCCGGCCCTGGGAGAAGCCGGCCAAGCCCGAACGCCTCACCCCGGCCCGGGTCCGCCGGGGGTTCAGGAACATCCGAGCCCACCTGCTCTGCCCGGCCCGTGTTCCCCAACCCCGCGGCGCCGGTCCCGGACGGCCGCCCGGGACCAAAAACCGCCATCCCGCACCCCGCTACGACGTCGGTAAAACCGTCAAACGTCCCGAGACCCTCAAGGCCATCGGCAGACCTGGCCGGTCTTGGTAGATAAAGAACAAGCTCACGTCGAGTCCCGCTTCACCAGCTCCGTCGGCAGGATCACCGCCGCCGGATCCTCCCCGCCGATCTGCGCGAGCAGCACCCGCACCATCTCGCCGCTGATCCGGTCCCACGGCTGCCGGATCGTCGTCAGCGCGGGCGAGGCGGAGACGGCGGCCGGCGAGTCGTCGAACCCGCCCACGGCCACGTCCTGCGGCACCCGGCGCCCCGCCTCCCGCAGCGCGGTCAGCACGCCCTGCGCCATCAGGTCGGACGCGACGAACACGGCGTCCACGTCGGGCACCCGCTCCAGCAGCGCCCGCGCCCCCGCCGCACCGCTGGCCCGGCTGTAGTCCCCGGAGACGACGAGCCGCTCGTCGTACGCGATACCGGCCTCCGCGAGGACCTCCCGGTACCCGGCGAGCCGCTCCACACCGCCCGGTGTGTCCAGCGGCCCGGTGACGACGCCGACGTGGCGCCGGCCGAGGGCGAGGAGATGGCGGACCATGTCGCGGGCGCCGTCCCGGTCGTCGGCGGCGACGTACGACACCTTGGAGCCGATGCCGATCGGCTTGCCGCAGGCGACGAGCGGGACGCCCGCCTCGCGCAGCTCCTGGGCGATCGGGTCGCCGGAGTGGCTGGAGACGAGGAGCACCCCGTCGACGTGCCCGGCGGTGATGTAGCGCATGATGCGCCGCCGTTCGTCCTCCGTCGCCGCCAGCATCAGCAGCAGCGGCACGTCGTGCGCGGCCAGCGCCTGGGTGCAACCCCGCAGCAGGACATTGAAGTTGGGGTCCTCGAAGAACCGTTCCTGAGGCTCCGTCAGCAGGAAGCCGACGGAGTCGGAGCGGCCGGTGATCAGGGAGCGGGCGTGCCGGTTGACGACGTAACCCGTCCTGCGGATCGCGGCGTTGACGGCCTCCTGTGCCGAAGGGCTCACGTAGTGGCCGCCGTTGAGGACCCGTGAGACGGTGCCCCGCGAGACACCGGCCTCCCGCGCCACGTCGTGGATGGTCGGCGGCTTGCGCCTGGCCCCCGAAGTGCTCATGGTCATGACTTTACGGCTCCGGAGAGCAGATCCAGGCTCCAGAACCGCTGGATGACCAGGAAGAGTGCGACCAGCGGAAGCACCGCGAGGAACGCGCCGGTGATCACCAGCGTGTACAGCGCGGGAGCCGCCGCGCCCTGCTTCAGGAGCGTGAACAGGCCGAGGGTGATGGGGAACTTGGTGTCGTCGCTGAGCATGATGTACGGCAGCAGGAAGTTGTTCCAGATCGCGACGAACTGGAACAGGAACACGGTCACGAGACCGGGCACCATCATCGGCAGCGCGATCCGGGTGAAGATCCGCCACTCGCTCGCGCCGTCCATCCGCCCCGCCTCGACGACGTCCGCGGGGACGGCCGCGCTGGCGTAGATGCGGGCCAGGTAGACGCCGTAGGGGGAGAGGATCTGGGGGAGCAGCACCGAGACGTAGGAGTCGGTGACGCCGGCTTTCGCCATCAGCAGGTACTGCGGGATGGCGAGGATGACCGGCGGCATGAGGACCCCCGCGAGCAGGACGCCGAACATCGACTCGCGGCCCGGGAACCGGTAGACGGCCAGCGCGTACCCGCTGAACGCGGACACGGCCGTCGACAGGAGTGCGCCGAACCCGGCGTAGAGGGCGGAGTTGGCCATCCACTGCCAGTAGACGCCGCCCCGGTAGGCGCTCAACTCCTTGACGTTGTCGGCGAGTCCCGAACCCGGCCAGAACGTGAACGTGGAGAAGAGTTCGCTGCCGGACTTGGTGGACGCGACGACCACCCAGGCGACCGGCAGCAGGCAGTACAGCGCCCCGATCAGCAGGGTGACCGTCGGGACCAGCGCGATCCGGCGGCGCAGCGGCGGCCTTTTGCGGGCTGTGCCCGTCGTCCCGGTGGCCGAGGGGATCTTCTGGACGGCAAGAGAACTCATCGGGTTCCCCCCTCCTGCTCGGAACGGCGGTTCGCGGCGCGCAGGAAGCCGAAGGAGAGCACCAGCGTGACGAACGCGATGATCACGGCCTGTGCCGCGGCCCGGTAGACGTCACCGTTGCCGAAGGCGTCCTGGTACACCTTCATCAGCGGACTCCACGTCGTGGACACGGAGTTGGTGAGTGGTTTGAGGGTCATCGGTTCGTTGAACACCTGGAGCGTGGCGATGATCGAGAAGAAGAACGTCAGCACCAGCGACGGCGCCACCATCGGGATCTTGATCCTGAGCGCGATCTGGAGCGGCGTCGCCCCGTCGAGCTTCGCCGCCTCGTACACCTCGGCGGGGATCGCCTGGAGCGCCGTGTAGATGACGATCATGTTGAAGCCGGTGCCGCCCCACACCGCGATGTTCGACAGCGCGAGGTACAGCGGCCCGCCGTCCAGCAGATCCGGCTGCGGCATCCCCAGCTTGTCGAGCACCCAGTAGAACGGGCTGACGTCCGGCAGGTACAGGAACCCCCACAGCAGCGCGGCGACGACACCGGGGATCGCGTACGGCAGGAAGATCGCGAGCCGCGTGAACGGCGTGAACCGCACCTTGTCCGCGTCCAGCATCAGCGCGAACAGCAGCGCGAGGCCCAGCATCACGGGGACGACGATCATGCCGTACCCGACGACACGCAGCGCGCCGTGCAGCAACTCGCTGTCGGACATAGCGTCGGTGTAGTTCTCCAGCCCGGCCCAGATCTCTTTCCGGGCCCCGGAGCCGAGGCCGAGGCCGGAGACGTGGACCTTGCGGAAGCTGAGGTAGACGGCGTACCCGATGGGCAGCGCGAAGAACAGGGCGAACAGGACGATGCCGGGGAGGAGGAAGCCGTACGGGGCCGGCCTGACCCCGTGCGACCGTCGGCGTGCGGTGGTCACCGGGAGACCTCGAAGCCCTGCTTCTTCATGTCGGCGACAGTGTCCGACTGCATCTTCGCCAGCGCGGCGGAGAAGTCCGACTTGTTCTTCGCCGCGGCGGCGAACGCGTCCTTGAACGTGGTGTAGGCGACGTTCACGTTGGGGCCCCAGGCCGAGGGCGCCGTCGTCCTGGCGACCTTCGCGGCGACCTTGTAGAAGTCGGGCTGGTTCGCGAAGTACGCCGGCGGGTTCAGGAAGGCGCCGGAGAGCTGCGCGGAGGTCGACGCCGGGTAGATGCCGCCCTCTTTGGCGAGCGCGTTGAGGGCGTCGCCGTCCGTGTTCAGCCAGGCGGCGAACTTCGCGGCGGCCTTCTTGTGCTTCGAGTCGGTCGTCACGCCGGTGGACGAACCGCCCCAGCTGCCGGTGGAGTTCTCGCTCGCGGACCACTGGGGGAGCGGGGCGGCGGCCCACTTGCCCTTGGTGGAGGGGGCGGCGGAGGAGAGCGTGCCGGGCGCCCACACGGCGGAGACCCAGGCGATCTGCTTGCCGGTGTCGAGGGCCTTGTTCCAGGCGGGCGTGTACATCGGCTGGTTGTCGATCGCGCCCTCCTTGACGAGGCCGCCCCAGAAGTCGGCGACCTTCTTCGTCGCCGCGTCGTCGATGCCGACCTTCCACTTGTTCCCGGAGGTCGTCCACCACTTGGCGCCGGCCTGCTGGGCGAGGCCCGCGAAGAGGCCGGAGTCGTTCGCGGAGAACGTCGTCAGGTCGGTGTCCGGAGCCTTCTTCTTCAGCGCGCGGGCCGTCTCGGCGAACTGCTCCCAGGTGACGGGGACGGTCAGGCCGTACTGCTTGAAGAGGTCCGCGCGGTAGTAGAACATCATCGGCCCGATGTCCTGGGGGATCGCGTAGACGGCGTCCGTGCCGAGCGTGGTCTGCTGCCAGACGCCGTCGGCGAACTTGGCCTTCGCGTCACCGACGTTCCCGGCTATGTCGGCGAGGGCGTCGTTGGAGACCAGCGTCGGCAGCGCCTGGTACTCGGCCTGCACCAGGTCGGGGCCGTTGCCCGCCTTGTGCGCGGTGAGGATCTTGGCCACCAGGTCGTCGCCGGACGCCTGCTTCTGGACGGTGACCTTGATCTGGTCCTTCTTGCCGGGGCCGTCGTTCCAGAGCCCCACGACCTTGTCCATGCCGGGCGTCCACGTCCAGTACGTCAACGAGACCGGACCGGACGACTCGGACCCGCCGTCGTCGGACGATCCGCACGCGGCGAGCGCGGTGGCGCCGAGGGCGGTGGCGATGGCGGTTGCCACGAGGCGACGGCGCTTCGTGTTCGGCATGGAACTCTCCCCTGACCTGGGCTCCTGCCTCGCGCAGGGGCCTGTCACGCTTCTGTGAGCGTTCACAGTAGAGAAACATCCCGGACACTTGTCAATGGTTGTTGCTGTGCGGTTATGTTGGGCTCTGAACGCCGCAGCCGTCTGTGAACGTTCCCAAATGAACGCTTGAACGGGAGAGATCCACATGCCGGAGACCAACCCCCAGGGCCTCACCCGGCTCGCCTTCGGTGGGGACTACAACCCCGAGCAGTGGCCGGAAACCGTCTGGCAGGACGACGTCCGTCTGATGCGCGAGGCCGGCGTCACGATGGTGAGCGTCGGCATCTTCTCCTGGGCCCTCCTGGAACCCTCCCCCGGCGAGTACGACTTCGGCTGGCTGGACCGGATCCTCGGCCTGCTGCACGAGAACGGCATCCGCGTCGACCTCGGCACCCCCACCGTCGTCCCGCCCGCCTGGTTCTACCGCGCCCACCCCGAGGCCCTCCCGGTCACCGCCGACGGCGTCCGACACGCCTTCGGCTCCCGCGGCGCCATCTGCCACAGCAACACCGACTACCGCGCCGCCGCCGCGACCATCACCACCAAGCTCGCCGAGCGCTACGCCGCCCACCCGGCGCTCGCGATGTGGCACGTCCACAACGAGTACGGCGTCCCCGTCTCCGCCTGCTACTGCGACTCCTGCGCCGCCCACTTCCGCCGCTGGCTGGCGGACACCCACGGCACGATCGAGGCCGTCAACACCGCCTGGGGCACCGCCTTCTGGGGCCAGCGCTACGCGAGCTTCGACGACATCACCCCGCCGCGCACCGCGCCGACCGTCGGCAACCCCGGCCAGGCCCTCGACTACAAGCGGTTCGCGGACGCCACGATGCGCGAGAACTTCCGCATGGAGCGCGACATCCTGCACCGCCTCGCGCCGGGCATCCCGGTGACGACGAACTTCATGACCGCCCTCAGCCAGTGCGACTCCGTGGACTACTGGGCCTGGGGCCGCGAGGTCGACATCGTCTCCAACGACCACTACCTGATCACCGACGGCCGCCGCACCCACGTCAACCTCGCGATGGCCGCCGACCTCACCCGCTCCGTCGGCGACGGCGCCCCCTGGATCCTCCTGGAGCACTCCACCTCGGGCATCAACTGGCAGCCGCGCAACCCCGCCAAGGCGCCCGGCCAGATGGCCCGCAACTCCCTCGCGCACGTCGCCCGGGGCTCCGAGGGCGCCATGTTCTTCCAGTGGCGGCAGTCCCGGCGCGGCGCCGAGAAGTTCCACTCCGCGATGGTCCCGCACGGCGGCACCGACACCCGCGTCTGGCGCGAGGTCGTCGAACTCGGCGCGTCCCTCGACTCGTTGGCGTCGATCAAGGGCTCCCGCACCGAGGCCGACGTCGCCGTCCTGTGGGACTGGCACTCCTGGTGGGCGCAGAACCTCGCCTGGCGCCCCAGCGAGGACGCCGACCCGCGCGAGCGCGCCGACGCGTTCTACGAGGCCCTGTACGACCGCCACCTCACCGTCGACTTCGCCCACCCCGAGTCCGACCTGTCGTCCTACCCCCTCGTCGTCGTCCCCGCCCTCTACCTGATGACCCGGGCCGCCGGGGACAACCTCCGCGCCTACGTCGAGGGCGGCGGCACCCTCGTCGTCTCCTTCTTCTCCGGCATCGTCGACGAGCACGACGCCGTCCACGACGGCGCCTACCCCGGCGCCCTGCGCGACGTCCTCGGGCTCACCGTCGAGGAGTTCTCGCCGCTGCTCGCCGGGGAGACGGTACGGCTGACCGGCGCGGACGGCGCCGAGCTGACCGGGGACGTGTGGAGCGAGTTCGTCGTCCCGCGCGGCGCCGAGACGGTGTGGACGTTCGCCGACGGCCTCGCCGCGGGCCGCCCTGCCGTCACCCGGCACCGCCTCGGCGACGGCACGGCCTGGTACGTCTCCACCCGCCTCGGCGAGGGCGGTCTCGACACGCTCCTCGCCCACGCCTGCGACGACGCCCGGATCACGCCGCGCGACCTGCCCCGCGACGTCGAGGTGGTGCGCCGCTCCGGGGAGAGCGCGGACTTCCTCTTCGCGATCAACCACACCGGCGCCGACGTCAAGGTGGCGCTGGTGTCCTCCGGCACCGAACTCCTGACGGGCGAGCGGGCCGGCGGACACCTGTCCGTGCCCGCCAGTGCCGTACGGGTCGTCCGCCTCGACGGCTGACCCGCCCCCAGACTCCCCCTTCGCCCGTGGAGCCGCGAGCCGCGGGCGGAGGGGGCCCCACCCCCATCACGTCGAAGGGACGACGGACGACGATGTTCCATCCCAGACGCACACTCCGGGCCCTCCTGCCGCCGCTGGCGGCGGGCCTCGCCCTCACCGCCCTGCCCGCGCAGACCGCGAGCGCCGCCGCCATGCTCACCAACGGCGGCTTCGAGTCCGGCGGCACCGGCACCGCGAACCCCGCCGGCTGGTCCACCTTCTCGGCGGGCGGGCAGAACTCCGCCTCCTTCACCGAGGCCGGCGGGCACAGCGGGGGCTACCGGCTCACGCAGTGGGCGTCCTCCGCGTACAAGGTGGAGACGTACCAGTTCCTGTCCGGGTTGACCAACGGCGCGTACACGTTGACCGCGTGGGTGCGGTCCGGCGGTGGGCAGAACGCGGCGTACATAGCGCTCAAGAATTGCGGGAGCGCCGAGCAGCGTACAGACATCCCGGTGTCGTCCAGTGGCTGGATCCGTATTGTCACGCCGGTCAATGTGAGCAACAACCAGTGCACCATCAGCATCAACAGTGACGCGAACGCCGGGAACTGGATCAATGTTGACGACCTGACGTTCAGTGCAGGGACCACCGGTACGGCGATCCATGGTTCCGACATCTCCTCCCTCGCCAAGAGCGAGGCCAAGGGCGGCGTCTACAAGAACGCCTCCGGCACCAGCGGCGACGCGATCGGCATCCTGAAGAACGCCGGCATGAACTATGCGCGCCTCAAGGTCTGGGTGAACCCCGCCGACGGCTACAACGACAAGGCGCACGTCCTGGCCCTGGCCAAGCGGATCAAGGCGTCCGGCATGAAACTGCTGGTCGACTTCCACTACTCGGACAAGTGGGCCGACCCGGGCGCCCAGTCCAAGCCGGCCGCATGGGTGGGCCATACATACAGTCAACTCAAGACGGACGTGTACAACCACACGTTCGACGTGTTGAACGCGTTGAAAACACAGGGCACCACCGCCGACATGGTCCAGGTGGGCAACGAGATCAACGGCGGCATGCTGTGGAACGAGGGATCCACCAGCAACTGGCCCCAACTCGCCGGACTGCTCAACAGTGGATACGACGCCGTCAAGGCGGTCAACACGTCCACCCCGGTCGCCCTGCACCTCGCCAAGGGCGGCGACCTGTCCGGGACACGCTGGTGGTTCGACAACGCCGTCTCGAACGGCGTGCGGTTCGACGCGATCGGACTGTCGTACTACGGCTACTGGCACGGCCCGCTCTCCGACTTCCAGACGACCCTGGACGACGCGGCGTCCCGCTACGGCAAGCCCGTGTTCGTCGCCGAGACGGCGTACCCGTTCACGCTCGCCCAGGACGACGCGCTGGAGAACCAGATCGACCTGACCAGCGAACTGGTGAGCGGCTACCCGGCCACGGTCGCCGGCCAGACCCGGTGGATGAACGACGTCGCGAGCATCGTCGAAGCCGTCCCGAACGGCCGTGGCCTGGGCGTCTTCTACTGGGAGGCGACCTGGACCGCCGTCCCCGGCAACGGCTGGGACCCCGCCGACGCCTCCTCCGGCAACGGCTGGGAGAACCAGGCGCTGTTCGGCTACGACGACAGGGCGCTCGCCTCGATGTCGTGGTTCCGGCACAGGTGACCGTCGGGGTGACCTGGTGACATGAGGGGCCGGGCCGCGCGCACCCCGCGCGGCCCGGCCCTACTTCGTCTGCATGAGCTGGATCAGGTTGCCGCACGTGTCGTCCAGCACCGCGACGACGACCGGACCCGCGTCCACCGGCTCTTGTGCGAACCGCACTCCGAGCGCCGACAGCCGCGCGAACTCGGCACGCACGTCGTCCACGGCGAACGAGGCCGCCGGGATGCCGTCCGCGAACAGGGCCGCCTTGTAGGGGCCGACGGCGGGGTGTCCGGAGGGTTCGAGGAGGAGCTCGGGGCCGCCGGGCGTGTCGGCGGAGACGACGGTCAGCCAGCGGTCCGCGCCCACCGGGACGTCGTGTCCCGTCACGAAGCCGAGGACGTCGGTGTAGAAGCGGTGGGCCTTCTCCTGGTCGTCGACGAAGACGTTGGTCAGGTGGATGCGCATGGGGGCTCCCCGGGACTGCGGACGGGCGTTCGTCCTCTCACCGTAGGACCCCGCCGCGCCCGGACCCGGCAGACGCGCCTCCGGGCCCCGCGCCGCCGCCCGGTGGCCC
>NZ_JBTYMC010000257.1:0-9667 GCF_054880855.1 Streptomyces sp. S6
CAGGAGGTGCGCGGCGGAGCGGCGCGAGGTGCGCAGGACCTCGACGGGGGCGGGGCGGCCGTCCGCGCGCGGGAAGGCGTGCGGGAAGTCGAGGATGCCGTTCACGTCGGCGCCCCGGAAGGCGTAGATCGACTGGTCGGGGTCGCCGAGGGCGACGAGGGTGCGGCCGTCCCCGGCGAGCGCGCGCAGCAGGCGCACCTGGGCGGGGTCGGTGTCCTGGTACTCGTCGACGTAGACGGCGTCGTACCGCGCGGCGAGCTGCCGGGCCGCCTCGGGGCGCTGGGCTAGGAGCACCGCGCGGTGGACGAGTTCGGCGTAGTCGAGGACGCCCTGGAGGTCGAGGACGTCGAGGTACTCGGCGAGGAACACGGCGGCGGCACGCCAGTCGGGGCGGCCGATGCGGTCGGCGAAGGCGCGCAGGGCCTCGGGGCCGAGCCCGAGTTCGCGGCTGCGGGCGAGCACCGCGCGGACCTCGTCGGCGAACCCGCGTGTGGTGAGGCAGGCGCGCAGTTCGTCGGGCCAGCTGACGTGCGTGAGGCCGAGGCGCTGGAGGTCGAGCTGGCCGGCGAGCAGCTCGCGGACGGTGACGTCCTGTTCGGGGCCGGAGAGCAGCCGCAGGGGCTCCACGAACAGGTCGCTGTCCTGGTGGGCGCGGACCAGGGCGTAGCAGAACGAGTGGAAGGTCGTGGCCTGGGGTGCGCGGGAGGCGCCCATGCGCAGGGCCATGCGGTCGCGCAGTTCGACGGCGGCCTTGCGGCTGAACGTCAGGACGAGGATCCGCGCGGGGTCGTCGCCGCGCGCGACGCGGGCGGCGACGGACTCGACGAGGGTGGTGGTCTTGCCGGTGCCCGGTCCGGCGAGGACCAGCAGGGGGCCGGTGGTGTGGTCAACCACCGCGCGCTGTGCGGCGTCCAGACGAGGGGGAGCCTCGCGGGCCGGAGGGGTGCGCACCAGTCGGTAGGCGCCACGGGTCCCCTGCCGTCCCTGGTGGTGCGGCAGGCGTCCGGTGGAGGAAGAGGAGCTCACGTGGTTCGCCGGTCCTGGTGGGTGTGCTGGTTCGTCGCCGACCGTCCGTGCCGGGCGGTGGTCTCGGGATGAGGAGGACGGGTGCGGCCGGCGCCACGCCGGGAGCCGGTCCGGAGGCTGGGCTTCCGGTCGGTCCCGTGCGTCCCGTACGGCTCGCGCGTCCCCTGCCCCTCGAACGTACGGCATGTCCCGGGTGTGCCCCGGTTCACCCGGACGGAGCACAGGCCCGCAGGGAGCTGTCAGGGGCGCTCAGGACCGGTGTCGCCGTCCCAGCGGGCCCGTTTCATGTCGAGGCGTGGCAGGTGCCCCTGGGAGGCCGCGCTCGCCCCTTTCAGCGGGGTGCCCTCCGCGCGGTACTCGTCCAGGGCCCGCAGTTCGTGTCCGGGCAGCAGCGCGCCGTCCGAGCGCACGACGCGCCACCACGGGACGGCGGCTCCGTAGAGGGCCATCACTCTGCCCACCTGCCGGGGCCCGCCTTCCTGGAGCCACTCGGCGACGTCCCCGTACGTCATGACCCGGCCGGGCGGGATCAGCTCGGCGACTTCGAGGACCCGCTCGGCGTACTCGGGCAACGCGTCCGTGTACTCCGCGCGGGCGTCGTCGGGAAGGCTCTGCTCGCTCATCCGCCCCATCCTGCCGCACCGCACCGACAATGCGACGGGTTCACGACACTGTGTGAGCCTCGCCCCCGAGGGGTGCTTCGGGCAGACTGTGCGCCCCGCGTTCGCACCCTGACATCACCGGATGTCGGTCGGGCATGCCACCATCGTGCGGGCGGTGACCGGTGATACGAGATCAAGAAGAGACGATGAAGCAGCAGGGTGCGCATTCCGAGGACGCGGAGGGCACCTCTGACGGCGCATCGCGCCCGGAGCCGAACGAGCCGCCCGCGCGTGCGGGCGCGAAGAAGCGCGAGGAGTACGCCGACGTGGCACACGTGGACGAGGTGGAGGGCGACGAACCGCTGCTCCCCGCGCGCGTGCACCGCCCCTCGGACCTCATGCGGCTCCTGGTGGGCGTCCTCGCGGTGGTGGTGCTCCTGGCGGTCGCCGCGTTCGCGCACGGCACCACCTCGGGTCTGGAGCAGGACATCAACAAGGGCACCGGTCAGGCGCCCGACCTGCTCATCAAGATCGCGGGGCTCGCGTCCAGCATCGCGATCCTCCTGGTGCCGGTCGCGTTCGCGATCGAACGGCTGATCAAGCGCGACGGCCTGCGCATCGCCGACGGCGTCCTGGCGGCCGTCCTCGCGCACGGCGTGACGCTCGCCACCGACCTGTGGGTCGCGAAGGGCGCCCCGGACTCGATCCGTGAGGCGCTCACCCAGCCCTCCCCCGGTGACATCCACGCGCTGACCGACCCGGTGCACGGCTATCTCGCGCCCGTCATCGCCTACATGTCGGCCGTGGGCATGTCACGCCGGCCGCGCTGGCGGGCCGTCCTGTGGATCGTGCTGCTGCTCGACGCGCTGTCCATGCTGGTCACCGGCTACACGACACCCTTCTCGATCATCCTGACCGTCCTGATCGGCTGGAGCATCGCCTACGGCACGCTGTACGCGGTCGGCTCGCCGAACGTCCGCCCCACCGGGCGCACGCTGATGGCGGGGCTGCGGACGGTCGGTTTCCGCCCGGTGAGCGCGGCGCGCGTGGAGGCGTCGGAGTCCGGGGACAGCGACCGGGGGCGGCGCTATTTCGTCACCCTGGAGGACGGCGCCCCGCTGGACGTCACGGTCGTCGACCGGGAGCAGCAGGCGCAGGGGTTCTTCTACCGCGCGTGGCGCAATCTGGCGCTGCGCGGGTTCGCGACGCGCTCCAGCCTCCAGTCGCTGCGCCAGGCGCTGGAGCAGGAGGCCCTGCTGGCGTACGCGGCGATCGCGGCGGGCGCCAACGCGCCCAAGCTGATCGCGATGTCGGAGCTGGGTCCGGACGCCGTGATGCTGGTCTACGAGCACACCGGCGGGCGCACGCTGGACTCGCTGGCGGACGACGAGATCACGGACGAGGTCCTGCACAACGCCTGGCAGCAGGTGCGGGCGCTGCAGTCGCGGCGGATCGCGCACCGCAGGCTCGCGGGGGACGCGATCCTGGTGGATCGTTCCGGCACGGTGATCCTCACGGATCTGCGCGGCGGCGAGATCGCGGCGAGTTCCCTGCTGCTGTTCATGGACACCGCCCAGTTGGTGACGACCCTGGGGCTGCGGGTGGGCGCGGAGCGGGCGGTGGCCTCCGCGGTGAGCGTCCTCGGTCCGGACGCGGTCGCCGACTGTCTGCCGATGCTCCAGCCGATCGCGCTGACGCGCTCCACGCGCGCGACGCTGCGCCGGCTGGCCCGGGAGCGGGCGCAGCGTGAGCGGGACGCGGTCCTGGAGGCGTCCCGGCAGGCCAAGCAGGCCCGTCTGGAGGCCGCGGAGGACACGGAGGCGGTCTCCTCCGAGAAGGCCGCCAAGAAGACGCTCAAAGCCGAGGCACGGGCCGAGAAGCGGGCGATCGACGAGGCGGTGGACGGGGCTCGCGAGGACGACCTGCTGACCCAGATCCGGCACGAGGTGCTGCTGATCCGTCCGCAGGCGCCGGTGGAACCGGCCCGTCTGGAGCGGGTGCGTCCGCGCACGCTGCTGAGCTTCATGGCCGGTGCGCTGGGCGCCTACTTCCTGCTGACGCAGCTCACCCACATCGAGTTCGGGCCGCTGATCGCGAACGCCGAGTGGGGCTGGGTGGCCGCCGCGGTGGCGTTCTCGGCGCTCACCTACGTGGCCGCGGCGATGAGCCTGCTGGGGTTCGTGCCGGAGCGGGTGCCCTTCCCCCGGACGGTCGCGGCGCAGGTCGCCGGGTCCTTCGTGAAGATCGTCGCGCCGGCCGCGGTCGGCGGGGTCGCCCTGAACACGCGGTTCCTTCAGCGGCAGGGGGTGCGGCCGGGGCTCGCGGTGGCCAGTGTGGGCGCCTCGCAGCTCTTCGGGCTCGGCTGTCACATCGTCATGCTGCTGTCCTTCGGCTATCTGACGGGCATCGAGAAGACGCCGTCGCTGACGCCGTCCCGGACGGTCATCGCCGGGCTGCTGACGGTCGCGGTGCTCGTCCTGGTGGTGACGTCGGTGCCGTTCCTGCGGAAGTTCGTCGCCACGCGCGTGAGGTCGCTGTTCGCGGGGGTCGTGCCGCGCATGCTGGACATCCTCCAGCGGCCCCAGAAGCTCGTCACCGGTATCGGCGGGATGCTGCTGCTGACCGCCTGTTTCGTGATGTGCCTGGACGCCTCGATCCGCGCGTTCGGCAACGAGACGACGTCGATCAGCCTCGCCAGCGTCGCCGTCGTCTTCCTCGCCGGCAACGCGCTGGGCTCCGCCGCGCCCACGCCGGGCGGGGTGGGGGCCGTGGAGGCCACCCTCACGGTCGGCCTGATCGCCGTCGGTCTCCCCAAGGAGGTCGCCGCCCCCGCCGTCCTCCTCTTCCGCCTGCTGACCCTCTGGCTCCCCGTCCTGCCGGGGTGGCTCGCGTTCAACCACCTGTCGCGGAAGGGCGCGCTGTAGGGCCGGCTCCCTCGTACGGCTCCCGCCACGCGCGCGTGGCGGAGCGCGGCTTCAGGATGGACCGCATGGCGAAACGTTCCGTCGTGTTGATCTCCACCGCCGTGCTCCTGTCGTCCCTCGTGACGGCCTGCGGGGGCGCCTCAGGGGAAGAGGGCCCGGCGGCACGGAAGCTGGAGTGGAAGGACTGCCCGGCGCCGTCGCAGGCGGAGGGCGGGGGGAACGCGCCGTCGGCGCTCCCGGACGGCGGGACGTGGCAGTGCGCGACGCTGAAGGCGCCACTGGACTGGTCGAAGCCCCAGGGGGACACGATCGGCATCGCGCTGATCCGCGCGCGGGCGAGCGGCGAGGCGGACAAGCGCATCGGCTCGCTGGTGTTCAACTTCGGCGGCCCCGGCGGTTCGGGCGTCACCACCCTGCCGTCGTTCGGCGCGGACTACGACCACCTGCGCACCCGGTACGACCTGGTCAGCTTCGACCCGCGCGGGGTCGGCCGCAGCGCCGGCGTGAAGTGCGAGGACGACCGGCAGCTCGACGCCTACTTCCAGCAGGACATGACCCCGGACGACGCCGCCGAGCGCACGCGGTTCCTGGACAACGTCAAGGAGTTCAACGCGGCCTGCGAGAAGAACTCCAAGAAGATGCTCCCGTACGTACGGACCACCGACGCGGCCCGGGACATGGACCTCATGCGGCAGGCCCTCGGCGACGACAAGCTGTACTACTTCGGCATCTCCTACGGCACCGAACTCGGCGGCGTCTACGCGCACCTGTTCCCGAAGAACGTCGGCCGCGCGGTCCTCGACGCCGTCGTCGACCCGACGCAGACCTCCGAACAGGGCGTCCTGGGACAGGCGAAGGGTTTCCAGCTCGCCCTCGACAACTACGCCGAGGACTGCGTCTCCCGGACCGAGGACTGCCCTGTCGGAGACACCGCGCAGGACGTGAAGGACCGCATCTCCAAACTCCTCAAGAGCCTCGACGCGAAACCGCTGCCGGGTAATTTCCCGCGCGTGCTGACCCAGACCGCCGCCACCAACGGCATCGCGCAGGCCCTGTACTCGAAGGACTTCTGGGAGTACCTCACCGAGGGCCTGGAGCAGGCGTACGAGGGTGACGGCAAGGTCCTGATGCTGCTCTCGGACCTGATGAACGGCCGCAGCGCGAACGGCGAGTACAGCAACACGACCGCCGCCAACACCGCCATCAACTGCGCCGACGACAAGTCCCGCCCCACCCCGGCCGACGTCGAGCGCAGGCTCCCCGAGTTCCACGCCGCCTCCCCCGTCTTCGGGGACTTCCTCGCCTGGGGCATGCTCAGCTGCACCGGCTGGGCCGTCCCCGGAGCCGCCGGCCACCCCGACGTGAGCGCGCCCGGTTCGCCCCCGATCCTCGTCATCGGCAACACCGGCGACCCGGCGACCCCGTACGAGGGCGCCCGCAAGATGGTGGACGCGCTGGGCGAGGGTGTCGGGGTCGAGCTGACGTACAAGGGGCAGGGGCACGGCGCTTACGACAGCAAGGACAAGTGCGTCCAGGCGACGGTGAACAGCTATCTGCTGGACGGGAAGGTACCGGCGCCCGGAACCGTCTGCCCTCGATGAAACCGCAGGTCACAGGGTTATCCACAGGCTGAAACGGGGTTCGCCGGCTCCACCTACCATGGCCTCAGAGCCGCTCGACGCACGGTCCGGGCGGCGTACGAGGGGGGGTGCACGATGGCGCGATTCGTACGGTGGGCCGCGTGGGGCGCGATCGCGGCGCTGGTGGTGGCGGGGTGCAGTGCAGGGGCCTCGGACGGGAAGGGCGGAGGGAAGGAGCCGGCGCCGGACGGCCCGGAGGTGTCGTCCGGGCTGCCCGCCTCACTGACCGGACAGAGACTCGGCTGGGGCCGGTGCGAGGGGGATTCGGCCGCGGGCGGCGCATGGCGGTGCGCGACGCTGAAGGCGCCACTGGACTGGTCGAAGCCCGAGGGGCGGACGATCGACGTCGCGCTGGTGCGGACGAGGTCGAGCGGCCCGGCGAAGGAGCGGCTCGGGTCGCTGCTGTTCAACTTCGGCGGCCCCGGCGGTTCGGGCGTCGACACCCTGCCGGCGTTCGGCTCCACGATGTCCTCGTTGCGCGCCCGCTACGACCTGGTGGGTTTCGACCCGCGCGGGGTCGGCCGCAGCGAGGGCGTGCGATGCCGCGGCGACAAGGAGATCGCCGCCGCCGAGACGGTGGACGCCACGCCCGACACCCCGGCCGAGGAGCGGGCGTACTTCCAGGACGCCGACAGCTTCGGCCAGGGCTGCCAGAAGGCCGCAGGCGAGCTGATGTCCCATGTCTCGACGACCGACACGGCCCGCGACATGGACCTGATGCGCCAGGTCCTGGGCGACAGGCGGACGAACTACTTCGGCATCTCCTACGGCACCGAACTCGGCGGCGTCTACGCCCACCTGTTCCCGAAGAACGTGGGGCGGCTGGTGCTGGACGCGGTGGTGGACCCGACCGCCGACGCCGTGGGCCATGCCCGCAACCAGGCCCGGGGTTTCCAGCGGGCGCTGGACAACTACCTCAAGTCGACGGGCCAGGACCCGAAGGAGGGCACCCGCAAGATCGCGGCCCTGCTGGAGCGGCTGGACGCGAACCCTCTCCCGACGTCCTCCGGCCGCAGACTCACCCAGACACTCGCCGTCCTCGGCATCGTCCGGCCCCTGTACAGCGAGGCGAGCTGGCCGAGCCTCACCCGCGCCCTGAAGGAGGCAGGGGACGGCGACGGATCGGGCCTGCTGGAACTCGCGGACAGCTACAACGACCGTGACTCCTCGGGGAGTTACGGCACGGAGTCGCACTCCCAGCGGGTCATCTCGTGCCTGGACGACAAGCAGCGCCCGACGGCCGACGAGACCCGCCGGATCCTCCCGGAGTTCGAGAAGATCTCCCCGGTGTTCGGCCCCTACCTCGCCTGGGACACGGCCGGCTGGTGCCACGACTGGCCGGTGCCGGGCCAGTTCGACACCCCGCAGGTCAGCGCCCCCGGCGCGGCCCCGATCCTGCTGGTCGGCAACACCGGCGACCCGGCGACCCCCTACGAGGGCGCCCGCAGGATGGCCGACGGCCTCGGCAAGGACGTCGGCGTGCTCCTCACCTGGAAGGGCGAGGGCCACGGCGCGTACGGCAGCGGCAGCGACTGTGTGGACTCGACGGTGGACGCCTACCTGCTCGACGGCAAGGTCCCGCCGGACGGAAAGGTCTGCTCATGACGGCGGCGGGGGCCTCCCCCACGCGTGGTGGGCGAGACCCCCGCCGTCCGGGGCTCCGGCTGCCGGGAGAGATGTCAGTAAACCGGCTTGTGCGGTTCGATCTGGTTGACCCAGCCGATGACCCCGCCACCGACGTGGACGGCGTCGGAGAAGCCCGCCGACTTCAGGACGGCGAGGACTTCCGCACTGCGGACACCCGTCTTGCAGTGCAAGACGATCTTCTTGTCCTGGGGCAGCGACTCCAGGGCGGTGCCGAGGAGGAACTCGTTCTTCGGGATCAGCTTGGCACCCGGGATGGAGACGATCTCGTACTCGTTCTGCTCGCGGACGTCGATGATCTCGATGTTCTCGCCCTCGTCGATCCACTCCTTGAGCTGCTTGGCGGTGATCGTCGAGCCGAGCGCGGCCTCCTGGGCCTCCTCGGAGACGACGCCGCAGAACGCCTCGTAGTCGATGAGTTCGGTGACCGTCGGGTTCTCACCGCACACCGCGCAGTCGGGGTCCTTGCGGACCTTGACCTGGCGGTACTGCATCTCCAGGGCGTCGTAGATCATCAGCCGGCCGACGAGGGGCTCACCGGTGCCGGTGAGGACCTTGATCGCCTCGGTGACCTGGATGGAGCCGATGGACGCGCACAGCACGCCCAGGACGCCGCCCTCGGCGCAGGAGGGGACCATGCCGGGCGGCGGGGGCTCCGGGTAGAGGCAGCGGTAGCAGGGGCCGTGCTCGGACCAGAAGACCGACGCCTGGCCGTCGAAGCGGTAGATGGAGCCCCACACGTACGGCTTGTTCAGCAGCACGCACGCGTCGTTGACCAGGTAACGGGTCGCGAAGTTGTCGGTGCCGTCGACGATCAGGTCGTACTGGCTGAAGATGTCCATCACGTTCTCGGCCTCAAGCCGTTCCTCGTGAAGGATCACGTTCACGTACGGGTTGATGCCGAGGACGCTGTCCCGCGCGGACTGCGCCTTGGAGCGGCCGATGTCGGCCTGGCTGTGGATGATCTGCCGCTGGAGGTTGGACTCGTCGACCTCGTCGAACTCGACGATGCCCAGCGTGCCGACACCGGCCGCGGCCAGGTACATCAGCGCCGGCGAGCCCAGCCCGCCGGCGCCGACACAGAGCACCTTCGCGTTCTTCAGCCGCTTCTGCCCGGCCATGCCCACGTCGGGGATGATCAGGTGGCGGGAGTACCTGCGGACCTCGTCTACGGTGAGCTCGGCAGCCGGCTCGACCAGGGGTGGCAGCGACACGGGGACTCCGTTGGTCGGTCAATCACTACAGTTGTTCTCCCTGCAACACTGCCACGCGTTTCTTCATTCCGAGACACCTGTTCCGATCCGCGAGACGATCTCGTCCCAGTAGCCGGGCATGGTCTCCCAGGGGTCGTCCCGGCCCCGGCGGTCGGAGCGGTCGGTGAACCAGATGGTCGCCGCGCCCTGCCAGCGGGCGACCCGCAGGGCCTCGTCGAGATGCGTCCGGGGCACGCCGTGCACGAAGTGGCAGAAGCGCTCCGGGGGATGCTCGGCCGTCCACTCCGCCACCTGCGACCACCGGTAGTCGCGCCAGGGCCCGGAGAAGGTCACCAGCTGGTCCCCGTGCTCGGCGTAGCCGGGGTGCGGGTGGACGCCGTGGCCGAGGACGAGGTGGGCGTCGTCGGCGAACTCGCGCAGCGCGGTGGCCGTCGCACCGGTGCCGGCGAGGTCGGCGCGTCCGGCGGGGCAGCGGTCCAGGAGGAAGCCGTCGACCCGGTACCAGCTCGCGTAACGGCCCGCGTCGTCGAGGAGTTCACCCCGCGCGCGGGAGCCGTGCGCGGCGTCGAGGCGGCCCAGGACGCGCACGCCCGCGTTGCGCAGCCGTCCGGCGGCCT
>NZ_JBTYMC010000258.1:0-9667 GCF_054880855.1 Streptomyces sp. S6
CCCCGCGTCGCGCCCTCCCGGCCGCCGCCTCCGGCGGCTTCGCGGTCCCCTCCGTCGGACGGTGTCCGGGCCGTTCCCCGGGGGGCGCGGCCGGACCGGAGGACCCCTGTCGAGGCTGCTCGGATCACGAGATATCTTGATGTCGAGCAATGTTGCAGACGTGGAGCGGAGCACCCGGTGACTGACTCGACCATCATCTACACCCATACTGACGAGGCCCCGGCCCTGGCGACGTATTCGTTCCTGCCGGTGGTCGAGGCGTACGCCGGCCAGGCGGGCGTCTCCGTGGAGACCCGGGACATCTCGCTGGCCGGGCGCATCATCGCCGTGTTCCCGGAGTACCTCGCCGAGGACCAGCGCATCCCGGACGCCCTCGCCGAGCTGGGCGAGCTGGCGAAGACGCCGTCGGCGAACATCATCAAGCTGCCGAACGTCTCGGCGTCCATCCCCCAGCTCAAGGCCGCGATCGCCGAGCTCCAGGGCCAGGGCTACGCGCTGCCGGACTACCCGGACGACCCGAAGACCGACGAGGAGCGGGACGTCCAGACCCGCTACGACAAGATCAAGGGTTCCGCCGTGAACCCGGTGCTGCGCGAGGGCAACTCCGACCGCCGCGCCCCCGCCTCGGTCAAGAACTACGCCAAGACCCACCCGCACCGCATGGGCGCCTGGACCCCCGAGTCCAGGACGAACGTCGCGACGATGGGTCAGAACGACTTCGCCTCCACCGAGAAGTCCGTGGTGATCCCCGAGGACACCACCCTGAACTTCGAGCTGGCCGGCGCCGACGGGTCCGTCACCGCCCTGCGCGCCCCGCTGAAGGTCGTCGCCGGCGAGGTCGTCGACGCGTCCGTGCTGCACGTCGCCGCGCTGCGCGAGTTCCTCACCGCGCAGATCGCCCGCGCCAAGGCCGAGGGCGTCCTGTTCTCCGTGCACCTCAAGGCGACGATGATGAAGGTCTCCGACCCGATCATCTTCGGCCACGTGGTCCGCGCGTTCTTCCCGAAGACGTTCGCCGAGCACGGCGCCGCGCTCGCCGCCGCCGGTCTCACCCCGAACGACGGTCTGGGCGGCATCCTCAAGGGCCTCGACGCGCTCCCGAACGGCGCCGAGATCAAGGCGTCCTTCGACGCCGAGCTGGCCGAGGGCCCGGCCCTCGCGATGGTCGACTCCGACAAGGGCATCACCAACCTGCACGTGCCGTCCGACGTCATCGTCGACGCCTCGATGCCGGCGATGATCCGCACCTCCGGCCACATGTGGGGCCCGGACGGCCAGGAGGCCGACACCATCGCCGTCCTGCCCGACTCGTCGTACGCGGGCGTCTACCAGGCCGTCATCGACGACTGCCGCGCGCACGGCGCCTACGACCCGTCGACCATGGGCTCCGTCCCGAACGTCGGCCTCATGGCGCAGAAGGCCGAGGAGTACGGCTCCCACGACAAGACCTTCGAGATCAAGGCCGCCGGCACGGTCCGCCTCGTCGACCAGGCCGGGAACGTCGTCCTGGAGCAGGAGGTCGCCGAGGGCGACATCTTCCGCGCCTGCCAGACGAAGGACGCGCCGATCCGCGACTGGGTCAAGCTCGCCGTCACGCGTGCGCGCACCACCGGTGCCCCGGCCGTGTTCTGGCTGGACTCCGAGCGCGGCCACGACGCCGTGATCATCGAGAAGGTCAAGGCGTACCTGCCCGAGCACGACACCGAGGGCCTGGACATCCAGATCCTCTCCCCGGTCGCCGCGACGAAGTTCTCCATCGAGCGCATCCGCCGCGGCGAGGACACCATCTCCGTCACCGGCAACGTGCTGCGCGACTACCTGACCGACCTCTTCCCCATCCTGGAGCTGGGCACCAGCGCCAAGATGCTGTCGGTCGTCCCGCTGATGGCGGGCGGCGGCCTCTTCGAGACGGGCGCCGGCGGTTCCGCGCCGAAGCACGTCCAGCAGCTCGTCAAGGAGAACTACCTGCGCTGGGACTCCCTCGGTGAGTTCTTCGCGCTCGTGCCGTCCCTGGAGCAGTACGCCGAGGCCACGAACAACCCGAAGGCCAAGGTCCTCGCCGACACCCTCGACCGCGCCACGGCGACCTTCCTCGACCGGGACAAGTCCCCGACCCGTCGCGTCGGCGGCATCGACAACCGCGGCAGCCACTTCTACCTGTCCCTGTACTGGGCGCAGGAGCTGGCCGCCCAGACCGACGACGCCGAGCTGGCCAAGGCGTTCGCGTCCTTCGCGGAGTCCCTCGCGGCGAACGAGGAGACGATCGTCGGCGAGCTGAACGCGGTGCAGGGCTCGGCGGCCGACATCGGCGGCTACTACCAGCCCGACCCGGCGAAGGCGGCGGCGGTCATGCGCCCGTCGGCGACGTGGAACGCGGCGCTGGCCGCGCTGTGAAGCCGCGGTTCGTGAAGTAGGGGTCCGCCCCGGCCGGGAGGTTTCCGGCCGGGGCGGAGCTGTGTTCCGGGGGTTCAGCTGATGCCTCCCAGTACCGCGGTGGCGTCGGGCTCCTCAGCCTCTGGGTCCCGGCGGGTGGCGTGTGACGCGAGGGCCCAGTGTTCGGCGCGCAGTCCCTCCGCGACGCGGGCCACCTCGTCGGGGGTGAGGAAGTGGGCGGGGCCGTAGCCGAAGTCGTACTCCTCGACGGCCGGGCAGTTGTGGCCGGTGGCTCGTGCCGGCCAGGGGTGGGCCGTGTGCCAGTCGGCGGTGCGGTGGACGCGGGCGGCGAGGGGGCCGGGACGTCGTCCTCGGAGAAGAGGTCGTCGATCAGGTCCGGGCGGGTGCGGATCTCCGTGAGCAGGGTGAGGTCGATCTTCACCAGGTCGAGTCACATGGACATGACGTCGGGTCCTTCCGGGGTTCGTGAACGGGTGCGTGTCGGGAAGTCCCCGGCTCACCACTCCCGCGGCGCGATCAGCTCCTCGACGTCCGCGTCGCCGAAGCCGTACGCCTGCGCGACGAACCGGAACTCCCCGCCGATCTCCTCCCGCGCCACGGTCTCGATCTCGCTCCCGGCGGCCTCGAACTCCGCTTCGAGGGCGTTGAACTCCTCCGTCGCCGCGTGCGTCAGGACGTACAGCGCGGCCAGGTCGGCGGGCCGCTCCGCCTCGATCCGCTCGCAGAGCCGTACGAGGATCGCGCGTCCCTTGTCCAGGAGGTGGCCGGGAAAGTAGTCGTCCTTGTACAGCGCCTCCAGGAACACCCGCTCCGCCACCTGCTCGTTCGCCGCCCCCATGGGCCCTCCCCCTCGTCCGTGTGACACCTTGGTCCGATGGTGCACCACGCCACTGACAACGCCCCGGGAGCAGCCGTGTCCGACGCCGGACCTCCGTCCTTCACGTACGTGCCCGGCGCGGACGACTCCCCCGTGATCCTTCATGTCCCGCACTCGGCGCGGGAGATCCCCCCGCACGTGCGCGCCGGGATCGTCCTCGGGGACGCGGCGCTGGAGCGGGAGTCGGACCACATCGTGGACGCGCACACCGCGCGGATCGCGGAGCGGGCGGCGCAGGGGTCGGCGGTGCGGCCGTGGCGGTTCGTCAACCTGCTGTCCCGGCTGGTCGTGGATCCGGAGCGGTTCCCGGACGAGCGGGAGGAGATGCGGGCGGTGGGGATGGGCGCCGTGTACACCCGGACGACTCACCGGGAGGTACTACGGGACGACACGGTCGATCCGGGGCCGCTCGTCGAGCGGTACTTCCGTCCGTACGCGCGGGCCATGACGCGGGCCGTGGGCGAACGGCTGAGGGCGACGGGGCGGGCGGTGGTGCTCGACGTGCACTCCTATCCCAGCTCGCCGCTGCCGTACGAGCTGCACGGCGACGGGGAGCGGCCCGCCGTCTGCCTGGGGACCGACCCGTTCCACACGCCCCCGGGCCTCCTCGCCGCCGCCCGGGACGCCTTCTCCGGGTTCGGGGTGGGGCTGGACAGCCCGTTCGGCGGGGCGTACGTCCCTCTGGAGTACTACGGGGTGGACGCGCGGGTCTCCGCGCTGATGATCGAGGTCCGCCGGGACGTCTACATGACGGAGCCCGGCGGGCCGACGGGGCCGGGTCTTGAGGGGGTCGCGGAGGCACTCGCCGCCCTCGTGGACGCGGTGCCGGGGGTGACGCGGGCCTGCTGAGCCCGTGCGGGCGGGCCCGCTGAGCCCTCACGGGCGGCTCCGCTGGGCCCCAGCGATCTCACCGAGCCCTTCCGGGCCGGTCTCGCTGAGCCTTCCCACGTCCCCGCCAGGCCCTCCCGGCGCCCCCACTCCCCCTCCCCGCGGCCCTGAAGGAGCACTCCCGCGCGACACCCCGCCCTCCCCCGGTGAAGGTGGACGCATGACCGAGGAGATCACCGTGCAGGCCCCGCCCGCCGTCCGGGAGTGGCCGACCCCCGACCTGGAGGGCACCGCCTTCGACCCGACCCTCTCGGAGCTGATGCGTGAGGGCCCGCTCACCCGGATCAAGCTGCCGTTCGGCGAGGGCTGGGCCTGGCTCGCGACGCGCTACGACGATGTGCGGGCGGTGACGAACGACCCCCGGTTCAGCCGCGCGGAGGTGACGAAGTGCCAGGTCACGCGGATGGCCCCGCACTTCGGCCCGCGTCCGGGCTCGCTGGCGTTCGCCGACCGGCCCGACCACAACCGGCTGCGCAGGGCGGTCGCGGGCGCGTTCACGGTGGGCGGCATGAAGCGGCTGCGCCCGGTCGCGCAGGCGATCCTCGACGACCTGGTCGACGGCGTCGTCCGGGACGGGCCGCCCGCCGATCTGGTCGCGCGCGTGCTGGAGCCGTTCCCGCTGGCCGTGGTGAGCGAGGTGATGGGCGTGCCGCAGGAGCAGCGCGCGCAGGTGCACGCGTGGACGCGGGAGATCATCTCGACGTCCGGGGGTGCGGAGGGTGCGGAGCGGGCGAAACAGGGGCTGTACGGGTGGATCGCCGAGACCGTGCGGGCCCGGGCCGGGGAGCCGGGCGAGGACGTGTACGCGCTGCTCGGGGCGGCCGTCGCGCGCGGGGACGTGCGGGAGGAGGAGGCGGTCGGGCTCGCGGGGCCGCTCCAGATCGGCGGGGAGGCCGTCACGCACAACGCCGGCCAGATGCTGTACCTGCTGCTGACCCGCCCCGAGCTGCTGGTCCGGATGCGGGAACGGCCGGAAGCGCGCGGCACGCTGATCGACGAGCTCCTGCGGTACATCCCGCACCGCAGCAGCGTGGGCCTGGCCCGGATCGCCCTGGAGGACGTCGAGCTGGCCGGGCACGTGATCCGCGCGGGCGAGCCGGTGTACGTCTCGTACCTGGCCGCCAACCGCGACCCTGACGTGTTCCCCGCGCCGGACGTCCTCGACGTGAACCGCGACCCGAACCCCCACCTCGCGTTCGGCAACGGCACCCACTACTGCACCGGAGCCGTCCTCGCCCGCCTCCAGATCGACCTGCTCCTGGAGACCCTCCTCAGAAGGCTGCCGGGGCTGCGTCTCGCGGTCCCCGCGGAGCAGGTCGAGTGGCGCAGGAGGACCATGATCCGGGGACCGCGGACGCTGCCGGTCACCTGGTGACGCCGGCGTCCCGCCTGCGGCTCAGGCCCGCAGCCACTCCGTGACGACGACGTCCGCGCCGGCCCGCACTCTGAGGGCGAACGGGCCGGACAGCGGGTCGTCGCTGGTGAACCGGCCCAGTTCGTCGGCGTCGAACACCCGGCTCGCGCGGGTCCCGCGGAGGACCTCGATGCGGGCCGCCTGCGGGGGCATCAGCTGACCGAACATGCCGTGCGGGGTGACCTCGACGTCGACCGTCAGTTCACCGGTGTCGAACGTCAGCATGCGCGGCGTGTCCGTCACCCCCCGGACCGGGATGCCGTGGGTCAGGGAGTCGAAGGTGAGTCCGGCGATCTTGGCGTCGAGGTCGACCAGCGCGAACGCCTCCAGGGCCGTGCGGTACACCTCCGGGGGCACCGGGTCGAGGATCGCGGCGGCCTGGCGCAGCTCCTCCTCCAGACAGTCGTCCTCGAAACCGTCGTCGGCGCCGTCGTCGTGCGGGGCCTCGTTCATCGGTTCGTCCATCCCGTCGTACGCGTCGTGGTTCACTTCGGCCCCCTGCCTTCCAGGCGGGTGCGCAGACGGCGCAGGCAGCGCTGGCGCATCGGTCCGATGCTGCCGACGGCGATGCCGAGCGCGTCCGCCACCTCCTGGTAGCTGGGCGGGGGCGAGGCGATGAGCACCCTCAGCAGTTCCCGGCAGCGTTCGCCGAGGGCCTCGAACTCCTCCCAGAGACGCCGCACGCGTTCGCTCTGCGCGGCGGCCTCCTCGGAGTCGAGGACGGACTGCTCGGGGGTGCGCTCCTCGCTGACCCGGTCCAGGACCTGGGGGTCGTCGGTCGGGGTGAGGCGCTTGAGGCTCTTGATGACCTTCAGGCACTCGTTGCGCGCGGTGCTGGCGAGCCAGGCGCCCGCCTTCTCCGGCTCCCGGATGCGCCCCAGGTGCTGGGCGAAGCGGAACCAGACGGTCTGGCACACCTCGTGCCCGTCGGCCTCGGAGAGCCGGTGGGCGCGCACCACCGACCAGACCAGCGGGCTGAGCCCTTCCACCAGCGCTTTCCAGGCCGCCGCGTCACCGTCGATCGCGGCCTGGACGAGCACGCCGACATCTGTACGGTCCACGGCCCCACCCCTCGAGTACGGCCTGTCATCGTACGCCGTGACGGGGATGGCGAGGGCCCTCATGAGTGGGCGACGAGCTGCCCGGCGGGCGCCGGGAGCCAGGTCGGCGGGCGCAGCGCCGTGACGTGCTCACCGCGCACCTCCGCGAAGTCGGCGCAGGCCGTCAGGAGCCCCCGGGCCGCCGCGCGCGGGTCGCTCTCCCCGCTCGCGGTCATCCAGGCGGCGACGAGACCGGCGACCACGGGCGTCGCGAAGGACGTGCCGCTCCACGCGGCGTACCCCTCGAACATCACCTGATCGGGTTTCTCCGCCGGGTCGCTGAGGGCGCCGGTGTGGCGCGGGGAGCAGCAGGTGCAGGCGTAGGAGAAGCCGTAGCGGCAGGTGTCGTAGGTGGAGTGCTGGTAGACGTACGGCACGGGCGTCTCGAAGCCGGTGAGCGCGCTGACGAGGCGCTCGCCGGGGGCGTAGACCTTCACCCAGGGGCCGTAGTTGGTGAAGCAGGCGCCGTACGCGCCGTCGGTGCGCAGCGCGCCGACCGACAGGACGGCGTCGGCGTGCTCGGGCCGGCCCGCGTAGGCGGCGGGCCAGAACGGTGTGGCCCTGCTGTCGTTGCCGGCGGCGGCCACCAGGAGCGTGCGCTGCGCCTGGAGGGCGGTCATGAACGCCTCGACGCCGAGGAGGCCGTCCGTACGGCCGTTCACGCTGCCGGCGGAGAGGCTGAGGATGTCGGGCCAGCCGTCCTCGACGGCGTCGAAGAGGCGCTCGCCGAACTCCGACTCCAGGATGGCGCCCGCGTCGTTGAGGGTGCCCCGGACGGTGACGTCCGTGTTGGGGGCGACGGCGGTGAGCAGGCCGGCTATGAACGTGCCGTGGCCCGCGTACTGGCGCAGGACGCCCTGTTCGTCGGTCTCGCTGACCTGCGGGTCGCCCGTGACGTGCCCGAGGGCGGGGCAGGAGCGGTAGTCGCGGGTGAGGCCGTTGTCGATGACCAGGACGGAGACGGCGGTGTCCGGGTCGTGCACGGCGTCGGAGGAGGCCGGGTTGACGCCCTCGGCGCGGGTGGCGGGCACCGGTTCGTCGCCGGGGCAGGCGTTGGTGGCGATGTGGACGACGTGGTTGCGGCTGATGAGGCGGTGTCCGGCGCGGCCCTCGCGGGCGGTGAGGGCGCGCAGCGCGTGGGCGACGGACTGGTCGTCGCCGCCCGCGCGGATGCCCTGGCCGGGGTCGCCGACCTGGATGCGGGTGACGCCCGAGCGGTTCGTGCCGGGTCCCGCGCGGCGGACGTGGTCGGCGGTCAGGCTCGGCGCCTCGGTGAAGTGCGCGCGGACGGTGTCCTCGACGAGGCGTGCCTCCTCGCCGTCGCGTGCGAGCACCACGCCTTTCTCGTACACGAACTCCCCGAGGTCGTCGGGGCCCATGGCGAGCGGTACGTCCGGCATCGAACGCTGGATGTGAGCGAACTGCTCGTGGAAACGCTGCGGTGCCATGGCTGCCCTCTTCCCCTTGAGGTGACGGTCATCAGTCAGAGCCGCGAAGGTGGCCGCTGATACAGGCAGGGGGTGGTGGCGCGAGGCGGGGAGGGGGCGCGTCGCGGTCGTCGTGCGCGGGGGCGGAGGGTGGGTCCGGTGGTCACCGTACAGGTGGGAGGGGCGGAGGGGATCGTTCCCGGTGCCGGGGCGGGCGGGCGCGGGGGCGTGTGGGTGTCGTGCGGATCACCGGCGGGACGTTTCGGCTGGGGCGCTTCGGGAGACGCGCGCCGGAGCGTGCGCCGCGCGGGGGTCCGGGGTCTGCGGGGCGGGGTTCCACCGGAAGCGCCCCAACCGGTGTGATGCGCTCCGCTGCCCGATACCATCCGTGGCGTGACAGCGGCACACGAACCGGTCCTCGAACTGCTGCCTCTGGTGTTCGCCGCCCCCCATGAGGCGTTGGCGCGGGCGGAGGAACTGCTCCGCGCCGATCCGCCCGCTCTGCACGCGTCGGTCGCCCATCAGGTGATCGGCATCTGGCAGCGCGACTGGGGCGATCTGCGGCTGGCCCTGAAGCATCTGCGCCGCGCGGGCACGCTGGCGGCCCGCGCGGACTCCGCCGACCGGGAGGCGGACATCCTGGGCACCCTGGGCGTCGCCCTGGTCCACGCGGGCCGCACCCGGCAGGGTCTCGCGGCGTTCGAGCGGGGGGTGGAGCGCGGCACGGGCCTCACGCGCGCGCGGGTGCTGTTCCGGCGGGCGTACTCGTGGGAGGTCCTCGGCCATCACCCTCGGGCGCTGGAGGACCTGCGGCGGGCGGTGCCGGTGCTGCGTCAGGTGGGTGACACGATCTGGACGGCGCGGGCGCTGACCCTGCGCGCGACGGTGCACCTGGCGCTCGGCGCGGTGGACCGCGCGGACGCCGACTACGCGGCGGCGCAGGCCCTGTGGGACACCACCGACCAGGAGCACGACAAGGCGGACGCGGTGGAGAGCCAGGGCATCGCGGCGTTCCGCTCGGGCGACATCCCGCGCGCGCTGAGCCTGCTGGACGACGCCGCCGAGCGGTACGCGAAGCTCGGCACCCCGGGGATCATGCTCAACATCCGGCGCTGCGAGGTCCTGATGGCGGCCGGCCTCGCCCCGGAGGCGCTGGCGGAGGCGGACGCCGCGATCGGCGTCCTGGACGGCATCCGAGGTCAGTCCACGCGCAAGGCGGAGCTGCTGCTGACGGCGGCGAAGGCGGCCCGCCTCGGGGGCGACACCGGCACGGCCATCGCGCGCGCGGCGGTCGCGGTCAGGTTGTTCGCGGCGCAGCGGCGTTCCTGGTGGGAGGCGCACGCGCAACTGGTGCTGATCGAGGCGAAGCTGACGGCGGGCCGGAAGTCGGGGCGGCTGGTCGCGGACGCCGCGAAGGTCGCCGGGAAGCTGGCCTCCTTCGGGGCCCCCGCAGCGCCCGAGGCGTGGCTGCTGGCGGGCCGGATCGCGCTCGGCCTGGACTGGACGTCGGACGCCGAGCGGTACCTCGCCCTGGCCGCCCGCAGCCGGCACAGCGGGCCTCCGCTGG
>NZ_JBTYMC010000259.1:0-9621 GCF_054880855.1 Streptomyces sp. S6
GTTCGGCATCCGGCACTTCTGCACGATCGCCCTGAACCCGAAGGAGGCCAACGACCCGCGCTGCCTCCCCGTGCTGGACGAACTCGACCGCTACCTCGCGAAGGACAGGGTCGTCGCGGTCGGTGAGATCGGGTACGACTCGATGACCCCGGCGGAGGACGAGGCACTCGCCCGCCAGCTCCAACTCGCCGTGGAACACGGCCTTCCGGCCCTGGTGCACACCCCGCACCGGGACAAGGCGGCCGGCACGCGGCGCACCCTCGACGTCGTCCGCGAGTCCGGGATCGCGCCCGAACTCGTCGTCCTGGACCACCTGAACGAGCTGACCGTCGGCATGGTCCTCGACAGCGGCTGCTGGGCCGGGTTCTCCGTCTACCCGAGGACGAAGATGAGCGAGGACCGCATGGTCAAGATCCTCAAACAGCACGGCACCGACCGGGTTCTCGTCAACTCGGCGGCGGACTGGGGCCGTTCGGACCCGCTCAAGACGCGCAAGACGGCCGACGCGATGCTGGCCGCCGGGTTCGACGACGACACCGTGGACCGGGTGATGTGGCGCAACCCCGTCGCGTTCTACGGCCAGAGCGGCCGACTCGAACTCGACGAGATCAAACCCGACGACACCGCACTCCACGAAGGCAACTCCATCAAACGCGGCGGAGAGTGAGGGCCCTTGCGCTTCGGACACTCCGACGGCACGACCGTCCACCTCGCCTACTGCGGCAACGTCCACCAGGCCGAGGACCTGAAAGGCGTCGTCTCCCAACTCGCCGAGTACGCCGAGCCGGTACGCGAACGGCTGGGCCTCGACCGGCTCGGCATCGGGCTGTGGCTCGCGCGTGACGTCGTCACCGAACTCGTCGCCGATGAACGGGAGGTGAGGCGGCTCAAGGACGAACTCGCCCTGAGGGGACTGGAGACGGTCACCCTCAACGCCTTCCCCTACGCAGGTTTCCACCGCGAGGTCGTCAAGAAAGACGTCTACCTCCCCGACTGGACCGACCCTGCACGCCTGCGGTACACCGTCGACTGCGCCCGCGTACTGGCCACCCTGCTGCCCGACGACGCGCGACGCGGCAGCGTCTCCACCCTCCCCCTCGCCTGGCACACCCCCTGGCCCGACGAGGCGCGCGACACCGCACGCCGTGCACTGGACGGCCTCACCGCCGAACTGGCCGCACTGCAACGGGATATGGGCCGCACGATCCGGGTCGGGTTCGAGCCCGAACCCGGCTGCGTCGTCGAGAACACCGTGCAGGCGGCCCGTGAACTCGGGGGAGTGGACCCGGAGTTCCTCGGGATCTGTCTCGACACCTGCCACCTCGCCGTGCAGTTCGAGGAACCCGCGCAGGCGCTGCGCCGGCTCGCGGACGCCGGTCTTCCGGTCGTGAAGGTCCAGGCGTCCAGCGCCCTGCACGCAGACGACCCCTCCGACCCCGAAGCGCGCGACGCCCTGGCCAGGTTTGTCGAACCCCGCTTCCTGCACCAGACCCGCACGCTCCAGGGCGGCGCCGTCACCGGCGTCGACGACCTGCCTGACGCCCTCGCCGGAGGGCTCGACAGCGACTCCCCCTGGCGCGTGCACTTCCACGCACCCCTGCACGCCGCCCCGCAACCGCCGCTGCGCACGACGTCCGGTGAACTCACCGACGCCCTGTGCGTGTTGCTCGGCGGGCTCGACGCCGTGTGCGACCACATCGAGGTCGAGACCTACACCTGGTCCGTACTCCCCGAACACCTGCGGCCCCACGACCGGGACAGCCTCGTCGCCGGGATCGCCGCCGAACTCGCCTGGACCCGCGAACGGTTCACCGAACTCGGCCTCACCCACAAGGAGTTCGCCCTATGACGCGCCTCGTCGTCCTCGACATCGTGGGCCTCACCCCGCGACTTCTACGGCACATGCCGGCCGTCTCCGCCGTCGCCGGACGCGGGTTCCAGGCCCGCATGGACACCGTCCTGCCCGCCGTCACCTGCACCGTCCAGTCGACGCTGCTCACCGGTGAACTCCCCTCCGTGCACGGGGCGGTGGCCAACGGCTGGTACTTCCGCGACCTCGGTGAGGTCCTGTTGTGGCGCCAGCACAACGCCCTCGTCGGCGGCGAGAAGATCTGGGACACGGCACGCAAGACCGACCCCGGGTACACGGTCGCCAACATCTGCTGGTGGTACGCGATGGGCGCGGACGTCGACTGGACGGTCACCCCGCGCCCGGTCTACTACTCCGACGGCCGCAAGGAACCCGACTGCTACACCTGGCCGCCGTCCCTGCACGACGAACTCACCGACAGGCTCGGCACGTTCCCCCTGTTCACCTACTGGGGACCCAACGCCGGACTGCCCTCCACCCAGTGGATCCTGGCCGCCGCCCGGCAGATCTTCGACGAGAAGCAGCCCGACCTCACCCTCGTCTACCTTCCCCACCTCGACTACGAACCCCAACGCACCGGCCCCGCCTCCCCGCAGACCGCCCGCGAGGCCCGTCGCCTCGACGACGCCCTCCGCCCGCTCCTGGAGCACTTCGAGCAGGAGGGCGCCACGGTCGTCGTCCTCAGCGAGTACGGCATCGCCCCCGCCTCCCGCCCCGTCGACATCAACCGGGCGCTGCGCAGCGCGGGTCTCCTCGAAGTCCACACCCAGGACGGCATGGAGTACCTCGACCCCTGGACGTCCCGCGCCTTCGCCGTCGCCGACCACCAACTGGCCCACGTCTACGTCCGCGACCCCGCAGACCTCGACCGGGTCGCCGCGATCGTCGCCGAACTCGACGGTGTGGACCAGGTGTTGGACGCCAAAGGCAAGGAGGAGCACGGCCTCGACCACGAACGCTCCGGCGAGTTGGTCGCCGTCGCCGAGCCGGACGCCTGGTTCACCTACTACTACTGGCTCGACGACGAACGCGCCCCCGACTTCGCCCGCCAGGTCGAGATCCACCGCAAACCCGGCTACGACCCCGCCGAGTTGCTGTTCGACGACACCGTCCCCGCCGTCAAAGCACGCGTCATCGGGCAGGTCGCGCGCAAGAAGCTCGGCCTGCGGTACCGCATCCGGACGGTGCCGCTGGACCCCTCGGGCGTCAGCGGGAGCCACGGGCGCCTCCCCGACGACCCGCAGGACGGACCCGTGTTCCTGTGCTCCCGGCCGGAGTTCACCCGCGAGGCCATCCATGCGACCGAGGTGAAGGAACTGCTGCTGGAGCTGGCGGAACTCCGGCAGCGGAAGTGACCCGGGCAGGACACCCGCCGCCCTCATCCCTCACCGCCTGCCCCGAAAGGCCCCGAGTGAACGCGACACCGCCCCCGCTCCCCGTCGCCCGCCCCCTCCTCGACCCCGCCGAGGAATACGCGAGCTGGATCACCGAACGCCCCCTGGACCGCATCACCCTCTGGGGCGACCTGCACCCCTGGCTGGTCACCCGGTACGACGACGCCCGCGCCGTCCTCAGCGACCCCCGGTTCAGCTCCGAGAACTTCCGCCCCGGCTTCCCCGGACTCCAGCCGACGACGCCCCCGCGCACGCCCGGCCAACTCTTCGCGATGGACCCGCCGGACCACACCCGGCTGCGGCGGATGCTCATCCCCGAGTTCACCTTCCGCCGCGTCGAGCAACTCCGTCCCGCCATCGCCCGGTTGACGGCGGAACTGCTCGACGAGGTGGAGGCGCAGGGGCGTTCGGCGGACCTCGTCGAACACCTCACGCTCCCGCTGCCCCTCCTGGTCATCTGTGAACTCCTCGGAGTCCCGTACTCCGACCGGGAGTTCATCCACCGGCAGGCCGCCGCGTTCGCCACCGTCACCGCCGGGCCCGAGGCCATGCGTGCCGGGTGGGGCGCCCTCTTCGGCTACCTCCAGGAACTCCTCGCCGCCAAGGCCGATTCACCGTCCGACGACCTGATGAGCCGCCTCGCCACGGAACGCGTCGCCACCGGCGAGGCCAGCACGGCCGAGGCCGCCGGACTCCTCGTCCAACTCCTCATCGCCGGCCACGAGACGACCGCGAGCATGCTCTCCCTCGGCACCATCGCCCTGCTGCGCCACCCCGAGCAACTCGCCGCCCTGCGCGCCGACGACAGCCTCGTCCCCGGCGCGATCGAGGAGCTCCTGCGCTACCTCACGATCGTCCACATCGGCATGCGGCGGATCGCCACCGAGGACGTCGAGGTCGGCGGGGTCACGATCAAGGCCGGCGAGGGTGTCGTGATCGCCCTCCAGGCCGCCAACCGTGACCCCGGTACCTTCAAGAACCCCGACACCCTCGACGTCACCCGCGAGGCCGACCGCCACCTCGCGTTCGGGCACGGCCTCCACCACTGCCTCGGGCAGTCCCTCGCCCGCGCGGAGCTCCAGATCGCGCTGCCGATGCTGTTCGAGAGGCTGCCGGAGCTGCGGCTCGCGAAGGAGCCTGAGGAGTTCGCGTTCGTGGGGCGGGCTGTGCATGGGGTGGAGCGGTTGCCTGTGATGTGGTGAGGCACGGGTGATGGCGGGCGCGGGGTCCGGGTGTGCCGGATCCCGCGTGCGCTAGGGCTGGTCCCCTGTGCTCGGGGAGAGCGGGAGGTCGTAGCCGTCGAAGACGGCGTAGAGGTCCTGCATGAGGTCCGGGGGGCTGGGGGTGACGTAGAGGGCCGGGGTCAGGGAGTACTGGTTCGCGCGGACGGTTTCGAGGGACGCGGAGAAGCAGAAACCGGGTTCGTCGTGGTAGCGCGGGCCCCGGCCGGTCCAGGAGCGGTAGGCATTGACGATCTTGGCGAGGTCGGCGTCCTCAACGACCCGCTCGGTCTTGCTGACCATCGTGCCCGTTGCGGTGGCGTCGACGAAGAGGATCTGGCCGCGTCGGTCGATGCGTTCCATCAAGCGACGAGACGATTTGCCCCTGTCGAGGATCCAGAGGCAGGCTGGGATTCTAGTTGAGGCAAAGAGATGGGACGGCAGGGCGACGATGCAAGCGACTAGGTCGTCTTCCAGCATGGCCTTACGGATCTTACCCTCGGTCTTACGAGCGTGCAGGGATCCGTTGGCCAGGATGACGGCCGCAGTTCCGTGGGGCGTGAGTTTTGAGACCACGTGCTGGAGCCAGGCGTAGTTGGCGTTGCCCGCAGGTGGAACGCCGTAGATCCAGCGATGGTCGGACACGTCCCGCGCCCAGTCGCTGATGTTGAACGGTGGGTGGGCCATCACGAAATCAGCCCTGAGCCCCGGATGCTGATCGTCGCGGAGAGTATCGGCCGGACGTGCGCCCAGATCGTAGTCGCGGATGCCGTGGATGATGAAATTCATCCGGGCCAGGCGCCAGGTGCGTTCACTGGCTTCCTGGCCTCGGACCGAGGCGAAGCTCCTCGCGGAGGATGTGGCCGCCTGCGCGAGCATGTCGGCAGCACCACACACCGGGTCGTACACCAAACCTGAGTACGGCTCCAGGATCTCCAGGACGAGGCGGGTCACAGATCGTGGGGTGTGGAACTCGCCGCCTTTCCTTCCCTCCAGCCGCGCGAAGCTGCTGAGGAAGGAGGAGAACTCCTCGCCCAGCGCAGCCGAAGTCGATCTGTGTGAAGCCCAGTGGGCGCTGAGGACGTCGACAAGGTCGGAAAGACGGTCCTGGTCGACGTTGTCGCGCCCGAAAACTTTCGGCAGAATTCCGGCGAGAGCGGGGTTGGCTTGCATGATCGCGTCCGCCGCCTCGTCGAGGACTCTGCCGGCATCTCTTTGCTCGGCGTTGGCCTCGCTCCAGGGCCAGCGGGCGGTTGGTGGGACCCAGAACTCGTATCGGTCAGGGTCCTTCAGAACCTCGGCCATCTGTTCTTGAGGTATGTCCTCCTCAACGAACAGCGCCTCGGTGAGCTGGCTCTGGCGTTCATCGAAAGCTGCGGAGAGGTACTTGAGAAAGACCAGCCCGAGCACGAACTCCTTGTACTGAGCGGCATCGACGGAACCCCGTAGGTTGTCGACGGCCCTCCACAGCACATCCCTGAGTTCCCTGCTCCACGCCTCTGCTGCCATGTCGCGCTCACCCCCGCCCGGATTGTTCCACAACCACCCCCCACCCCCTCCCGCCAGCGCTGTAACGTACCGACAACGCACTATTTCTCAGAACCGGGGGGCGCACGGAATGTCGACGATCGGCCTGGCCGCGGCCATCGAGGAGCTGCGTCAGGAGCTGTATGAGGCGCAACGCCTCGGTGCGGGCCAGCAGTTCGCCTTCGGTGTCGAAGAGGCGCAGCTGGAACTCCAGTTGGAGCTGCGGGACTCCGCCAAGGGAGACGGCAAGCTCACCTTCGGCGTGGTGACCGTCGGTGTCGGCGGCGAGCAAGGCACCGTTCGCACCCACAAGTTGACCCTCAAGCTCTCCGTCAAGGACCGAGCCGCCGCAGGCACCGCTCCGGAGATCGGGGACGACGAGACCGGGTCGTTGGACGAGGACTGAGGTGGACCCGCGCAGACTGGCCCTGATCCGCAGCGGGGGAGAGGGCCGCGTCACGGTCGGTTCGGGCTATCTGATCGCGCCCAGGCTGGTGCTGACGGCACGTCACGCGCTGATCGACAGGGAGACCGAGGAGTTCTGGCGGACCATCAAGGTGGGCATCGGCCACGAACGCGACGGTGAGCTGACCAGGACGTCGGCGGAACTGCTGTGGGTACACCCGGCCGGCCTCGACATCGCCCTCCTGCTCCTCGACCGGGAGATCCCCCTCACCGAGCCCGCCCCCGTGCGCTGGGGCCGCCCCGAGGGCCTCGCGCCCCTGCCGTACCAGGGCCTGGGCTACCCGTGGTCCGCGAAGAACGGCGCCCTGCGCACACCGGAACACCTCCGCGGCTTCCTCCCCCTCCTGTCCGGCGGCAGGGACCGCTACGTCCTGGACCAGACCCCGGCTCCCGCTCCCCGCGCCGGCGGCGGAAACGCGTGGGGAGGGGCCTCGGGTGCCGCGATCTTCTGCGGTGACCACCTGGTCGGCGTCGTCACCCAGGAGGACCAGGCGTACGGGGCACGCCGGTTGATCGCCGTCCCGGTGTCCTCGTTCGCCGGGGACGGCACGTTCGCGGAGCACCTCGGCGGCTGCCCGGAACTCAGCGCCATCGGCGCCTCGTTGCCGAGAGCGGGAGCTGAACGCACCCGCACCGAACGCGAGTTGGAGACCCTGCTCCGCCCCTTGTTCTCCGACGAGGCGACCCTGGGCATGCGGGGCCGGGAACTGGCCCGTGAACTCGGTTACGACACCACCGGATACGAACCCGTCACGGCGGACCTCGTCGCGCTCACCGAGGCGCACCCCCGCGCCCTCGCGACACTCGGCGAGATCCTCGCCCCGACCGTCCGCGACACGACCCGCACCGCGCTCACCACCGTCCTGACCACGGCGAGAGCCCTCGGACGAGGCGCGCTGCTCTCCCCGAACGAGTACGGCGACTTGCTCGCCCTCCTGCGCCGCAGCCACGACGACGACCCGACGCGGATACCCCGCGCGGCCGTCGAAGCACTCCGCCACCACGTCCTCCCCGAGGAACTCACCCGGCCACGCCTGGCTCAGGACCATCTCGCCGACGTCATCGCGGAGTTGGAGAAGCTGGCCGAGAACGGCTTCCCCGCGCTGCTGAGGCTCGTCGAGTACGTGGCGGCGGCCACCGGAGGAGAACACGGCGACGCGCTGCGCTCCTGGTCGGACAGGGTCGCCGGACGCCTCGGCATCGTCCGCGAAGTGCTGGACGAGCGCCGCACGGACGCCGAGCGATGGGCGAAGCGGCTCGTCTGCCCGGTGTCGCGGGTGGTGATGACGCTGGAGCGCGACGACGAGGCGCAGGACGAGCGGTACCGGTGCCGCATCCTGCTCGCCCGGGACGACGGCACGCACCGGGTGCTGAAGGAGGCCGAGTCGCTCTCCAAGACCCCCACGGAGGTGGCGAGTTGTCTGAGCGAGGCGGTCCTCGCCGTCCGACGGGAACCGGGGCAGGGGGACAAGGTGCCGTGGGTGACGGTCGAGGTCGGCAGGGACGCGCTGCAACGGGCCGTCGACGAATGGGTGCCCGGCGACGGCGACGACATCCTTCCGGCCCGGCCGATCGGCGCGGACTACCGAGTCTCCCTGAGCTGCCCCGAGCTGAGAGCGCGCAGCGAGGAGGACCGTGACCGCCGGTGGAAGCACGGACGGCAGTCGACGCTCGTCGTCGACCCCACGTGCGCCGGCCGCGACCGCCTCGTCCACCTCCTGAGCACCGAACACCGCGACACCGCGCGCGTCGTCCTCCACGGCCCCGCCGACCAGCGCAAACCCCTGCTCCTCGCCGCCCTCGCGCTCGGTGCGCCGGTCGTCCTCTGGGACCGGGACGCGGACGGCCACGAGGACGCCGGACGCCTCGCGGACCTGGCACCCGCCGGTGACCTGGACGGACTGCCCGAGCGGATCCGGCACTTCAGGAGCGAGGCGGTCGCCGGTGCGGAGGAGCGCCGGGCCCGGCCCTCCCTCGTCTGGGAGCCGGAGGGCAGGCCCCCGAGGATCGAGCCGTTGCGGTTCGCGGACCCCGTGAGAGGAACCAACGCGTCATGAACATCGCAGAACCGGCACAGGACGGCGACTGGCGCCTGTTCCGCGGGGACGGCGAAGCCCGGGACACCCCCTTCCCCGACGCCCCGCCCTGGCGCCGCTTCGACCACGACGAACCCGGCGCCGCCACCTCCCGGCCCTACCTGATCGACGCCGCCGAGGCCGACGTCGTCAACGCGGCGCTCCACCTGCGCCGCCCCCTCCTGGTGACCGGCCAGCCCGGCACCGGCAAGTCCTCGCTGGCACATGCCGTCGCCCACGAACTCCGCCTCGGCCGCGTCCTCCAGTGGCCGGTCAACAGCCGTTCCACCCTCCAGGACGCCCTCTACCAGTACGACGCCGTCGGCCGCCTGCGCGAGGCCGGTCTCCAGCGCGACACCGACGGCGCCGGACCCGGCATCGGCGCCTACCTCCGCCTCGGCCCCCTGGGCACCGCCCTCGCCCCCCGCGCCGTCAAGCGTCCCCGCGTCCTGCTCATCGACGAACTCGACAAGGGCGACGTCGACCTCCCCAACGACCTCCTCACCGTCTTCGAGGAAGGCGAGTTCGCGATCCCCGAACTCGTCCGACTGAGCGACGACACCCCCGTGCACGTCCAGACCGACGACCCCGACGAGACCGCGTCCGTCACCAAGGGCCGCGTCCGCTGCGCCGAGTTCCCCGTCGTCGTCATCACCAGCAACGGCGAACGCGACTTCCCGGCCGCCTTCCTGCGCCGCTGCGTACGCCTCGACCTCCCCGACCCCGACGAGAAACGGCTGCGGCGGATCGTCGCCGCGCACCTCGGCGACGACGCCCTCGACGGCATGGACGACCTGCTGCGCGAGTTCCTCGGCCGCCGCGCCACCGGTGAACTCGCCACGGACCAGCTCCTCAACGCCGTCTTCCTGCGCAAGGGCGGCGTCCGCCTCGACGCGGGCGCGCTGCTGGACGCCGTCCTGCACCGCCTCGGCGGAGCGGTGTGACGGCGTGCTCTCACGCGTGACACGGATCCTGGCCGAGAGCGGGGCGGACGTCTCCCAGGAGGAACTCCTCGACGCGCTCTGGCTCGCGGCCCGCCTGCCCCCGGGGGCCGCGCCGTTGGCCCGCGC
>NZ_JBTYMC010000260.1:0-9620 GCF_054880855.1 Streptomyces sp. S6
CCCTCCCAGTCCGAGCCGCCCTCAGGGCACTCGCTGAATCCCCTTTCCCCTCTTCAGAGGCCCCGTGATGCTGATCCGTTCCCCGAAGCGCCCTGTGCTGTCCCGTTTCTCTCGACGTCCAGCACCCGGACGCGCGGCTGGCCGGCCTGCTCACCGACTCCGGCGCCCGCTACTGCCTGGCGCAGGCTCCGCACGACACCCGCGGCCACCTCCCGGAGGGCTGCGCGCCGATCGGCCTGGACGACCTGGCGACGACGACGGCGCCCGCGCCGGACGCCGAGCCCCGGCCGGACGATCTCGCCTACGTCATCTACACCTCGGGTTCCACGGGCAAGCCCAAGGGCGTGCAGATCGAGCACGGCGGCCTGCTCAACTACCTGCACTGGGGTGTCGACGCGTTCGGGGTCGACGCCGGAACCCGGCTCCCGCTGCTGACGTCGCTGTCGTTCGACCTGTCGGTGAACTCGGTGTTCCTGCCGTTGGTCAGCGGCGGAACCGTCGTCCTGGTCCGGGACCAGCCCACCCACCTCACCCTGCGCCGCCTGCTGGAGGACTCCGGCGCCACCATGCTCAGCCTCACGCCCTCGCACCTGGAGCTGATCGGGCGGCTGGACATCGAGCCGAAGGGGTTCCGCAGCATCGTCGTCGCCGGCGAGCAGCTCCGGGTCGAGGTCGCGGCACGGGCGCAGCGGATGTTCGGCCCGGACTGCCGGATCATCAACGAGTACGGTCCGACCGAGGCCACCGTCTGCCTCACCGCCCACACCTTCGACCCGGTGCGTGACGGCGACCGCGCGACCGTGCCGATCGGGTTCCCGGGCTACAACTCGAAGGTGCACCTGCTGGACGCCGACCAGCGGTTCGTGCCGGCCGGCGAGGTGGGCGAGATCTACCTCTCCGGGGTCCAGCTCGCCCGCGGCTACCTGGGGCGGCCCGACCTGAACGCCGAGCGCTTCCCCCGGCTGGCCGACGGCACCCGCGTCTACCGCACCGGGGATCTCGCCCGGCGGTTGCCCGACGGTGGGCTGGAGTTCCTGGGCCGCATCGACGACCAGGTGAAGGTGCGCGGCCACCGGGTCGAGCCCGCGGAGGTGGCGGGCACCCTGGAGGAGCACCCGTCCGTGTCCCACGCCGTCGTCGTCGCCCGCAGCCGCCCGGACGGCACCGGGAAGGCCCTCTACAGCTATGTCCTGGTGACCTCCGAGGTGAGCACGGAGGAGCTGCGCGCCCACGCCGCCGAGCGGCTGCCCTCCTACATGGTCCCCGCCGCGACCTTCGTCGTGGACCGGATCCCCTACAGCGTCGCCGGCAAGGTGGACGTGCGGGCCCTGCCCGATCCCTTCGCCGACCGCGCCGACTCGGTGCCGAGCGCGCGCGGAAACCCGGACCTCGACGAGACCGAGGCCCAGGTCGCCGCGATCTGGTCCCGCGTCCTCGGCTCCGACCTCGACCGGATCGACGCCCACACCGACTTCCACCAGTTCGGCGGCGACTCCCTGGCCCTCCTCACCATGCTGGCCGGCGTCTGCCAGGAAATGCTGCCACCACCCCTGGAGGCCGAACTCATGTCCCGACTGGGCCGAGTCATCGCAGAGCCGACCGTACACACGGTCGCCGCGCTGGCTCGGGAGGTCGCGGGGATGGGGCGGGGGGAGGGGGGTGCGGGTCAGTGACTGGTGGGGTGGGTTGAGGCGGGGGGTGGTACGAGGCGGGGGCGAAACCGGGGGTGGGTTGAGGCGGGGGACGAGACCAGGAGGCGAAGCTGGGCTGGGGTCGAGGCCAAGGACGGTCCGAGGCTGGGGTCGAGGCCAAGTGGCAAAGCTGGGGGGCGCGGCAAAGGGGGCCAAGCTGGGGACAGTTCGAGGCCGAGGGAGGAGCGGGGGGCGGTTCGAGGCCGGGGGCGAGGCCAGAGGGCCTGGCTGAGGGCGGTTCGAAACGGGGGCAAGGCCAGGGGCGGTCCGAGGCTGGGGGCGAGGCCAGAGGGCCCGGCTAAGGACGGTGCGAAACGGGAGCCAAGCCGGGGGACAAGGCCATGCCCGGCCCTCTCGGCAAGTTGTCGCCCCATGATCACGGGGAGGGCGCCAGCCGGGACGGTCCGAGGCCGGGGGCAAGGCCAAAGGGCCCGGCTGAGGACGGTGCGAAACGGGAGCCAAGCCGGAGGCAAGGCCATGCCCGGCCCTCTCGGCGAGTTGTCACGCCGTGATCACAGGGAGGGCGCCGGCCGGGACGGTCCGAGGCCTGGAGCGAGGCCAGAGAGCCCGGCTGAGGACGGTGCGAAACGGGAGCCAAGCCGGGGGACAAGGCCGTGCCCGGCCCTCTCGGCAAGTTGTCGCGCCGTGATCACGGGGAGGGCGCCAGCCGGGACGGTGTGTCCGCTCCGTGGGCCGTACCGATGCGGCGGCCGGCCGGGCCGGTCGTCCATGTGACGGTGGTTCGTGAGGGGGAGGGCTGAAGCCGGTCGGCGACGGAGAGTCGTCCGCTGCCGGTTCCTGGGCCGCTGTCGGGACGCCGGCCGGGCAGGAGGAGCGGCGGGTGCTCGGCGCAGGACTGGTGGTGGACGGTGAGATCGTCGAACTCTGTGCCGGACGGGGGGAGTTCGGACGGTGACACCGGCGGGGCGGGCGACCCGCTGCGTGGCCGTGTCCGCTCCGACGGTGCTGACGACGGCTTCGCGGCCGGTACGGCGTTGACGGGGCACGCCCAGGTGGGTCAGGGCAACCGCGAACTCCACGGACGGTCGTAGCCGACGTGGCGGCTCCGCAGGCGGAACTTGCCACAGCCTCGCCGGTGCGTGCCCTTGGGCGGGCAACGGCACCCCACTCGACCACCAGCAGATGACCAGGTCAGCGACCCGCCCCGCATCAGGAGACCTCCCCGGCAGACCTCAGGCGACCGTTCCGGCGGACGCGGCGAGGGTCTCCAGCGATGCGCCCGTCAGCCGGCAGATGCGCCACTCGTCGAGGAACTCGGCACCGAGGGACTTGTAGACGCCGATGGCGGGCTCGTTCCAGTCCAGGACCCACCACTCGAAGCGCTCGTACCCCCGGTCGACACAGATGGCGGCGAGGGCGGCGAGGAGGCCCTTGCCGTGACCACCCCCACGGGCGGCAGGGCGGACATACAGATCCTCCAGATGCACCCCCCGAGTCCCGGTCCACGTCGAGAACCGGTGGAACCAAAGGGCGAACCCGACGGTCTCCCCCGTCACATCGTCCTCGGCGATCAACGCGTACGCCGCCGCCGGCTCCCCGAACAACGCCTCCCGCAACTGCTCCTCAGTAGCCTTGGCCTCCTCCACAACCCGCTCGTACTCAGCCAGTTCACGGATCATCGAACGAATCTCCGCGACATCATCCACAACGGCATTCCTGATCATCCCCAGATCATGCCCCCACCCCACCCAACTACGGGCGTCGGTTACGACCCGCAAGCGATACCCGGCGTCGACGGAGAGGCTCTCCGCGCGGCGCTCGACGCGGAGCCGGCCCGGTTCGGGAAGCACGGCATCGACGCGACCATGACACTGCTCGTGCTCGACGAATCCATCGAGTCAACCCTCGCCGCATCGCTGGCCGAACAGCTGATCCGGCGCCATGCGCCCCAGGCCGCGACCGCGTTCAACACCGGCGGCGGGGACAGCGTCGAGACGGCACAGCGGCGGCTCCGAATCCCGGCGCAACGGTAACGGTGCCGTGGAAGACGCCAAGCCCCGTTGACCACCCTGCGCCGACTCTCCCGGCGCCCGCCCCCTTTCAACCACCCTCTTCCCCTGCCACCCTGCCCAGATACTGACCACCCTCACCGCATTCGCAGGCGCAGATACGGCACGGCCTCGGTCCTCGGCAACGAGGCGGGCGTCCTGATCTGGGGTCTGGCAACGGCGTTCGGCCTCTCGGCCCTCCTGCCGGCATCGAGACTCACGTACGACGTCATCCGGTTCACCGGCGCGATAGTCCTGGTCCGGATGGGCGCCCGAACCCTGTGGCAGGCGAGACGGGTGAGCCGGACCGCCGAACCCCCCGCCGACACCACCCCACCCTCCCTGCGCCACGCGTTCCGGCAGGGCCTGGTCACGAACGTCGCGAACCCGAAAGCCGGCGTGTTCGCGATCGCGTTCCTCCCCCCGTACACCCCCCTGGTCTGGCCGACCACCCGTCCCCCCACCACCACACGGAACAACTCCGCGACACCTTCCTGATCGCCCTGACCGCACGCCTGGCCGTCCACCCCTGCCCCACCGGCCCGGCACTCAGACGCGGCAGACCACCACCCCCACCTCGGTCCGCACGACGAACTCCCCTTCCTCCACCAGCAGTTCCCGCACCCGCCGCACCGTCTCCCGGAACGGCACCCCCAGTTCATCGGCCCAGGCCCGATAGGACGCCAGGTACGCGACGACAGGCTCCGGATCCGGCACCCGCACCACCCCCGGCAACCGCACCACCTCCACCTCCCCGAACCACTCCCCCAGCAGCCCCGGCGCATCCTCCAGCGTGAACCGCGCCCCGAGAGACGTCGGCGGCGGCACCTCACCGGTCACCTCCCCGGCGGCCCGCCGCCACAACTCCCCCAACTCCGCTTTGTCGTCACGCCCGTTGGTGGAGACGACCACGACCCCGCCGGCCCCCACCACCCGGGCCAGTTCCCCGATCGCCGCCCGGACATCCGGCACGTGGTACAGCATGTGCATCGCGATCGCACCCCCCAGACTCCCGTCGGCCAGCGGCAGCCGCCCGGCGTCGGCGACCCCGACCGGCCCGGCCACCCCGGCGAGGATGCCCGCCGAGAGGTCGAGCCCGAGGACGGGATGCTCGCGCCGAAGCCGCTCCAGGAAGAGCCCGTTGCCACAGCCGACGTCGGCCAACCACCCCCGCACACCGGCCAGTTGCCCGGCGACCAGGCCGGGGAGGTCATGCCGGGGAGTCTGCCAGGCGTACAGCGCCTGCCGGGCGGCGAGATCACGGTCGTCCCGATAGGCACGGCCGACGAGACGGGCACGGTCGGCGGCGGAGAAGTGCTCGGCGGAGGAGTGCTCGGCGGAAGTCACCTCACGAATCCTCCTCCGAAATGCCGGGAACGGCAGCAGGATTCCCCCGACCGCCGCCCCAACGACCACCCCCGCAAGCCCCGTTCAGTGGAACTGCGGCACGATCAGATAGATCCCGTACACCACGACCGCCGCACACGCGAGGAAGCACAGCCCGGCCTGAACCCGCCCGACGGCACTCACCTCACCCGCGTCCCCGTCGCCGGAGTCCCCTCGTGCGAGCCCCAGCACACCGAGGCTGAAGACGACGACCACCGCGACGGTGACCCCGAAGCTCACCGCGGCGACCTCCCCGAGGGCGCCCCATTTGAGATGCATCACACAACTCCCTTGCAGAAAACCGGATCTCAGGCGGCCGTACCGACCCGCGCCGGCGGCTCGGAGCGCACACTGACCTCGTGCGCGTCATTGACGTTGCTCGCGTGAACGGGGTTACGGCGGGACGCCACGAAGATCCCCCCGGCGACGGCGACCCCGATCAGCGCGACGACGACCGTCCCGAAGTCACCCCCGTGCTTGACGACGTACGCCGCGACGGCCCCGACCAGCGCCGCGGCCGGCAGCGTGACCAGCCAGGCGACGACCATCTTGCCCGCGACACTCCACCGCACCTCCGCGAGCCGACGGCCGAGCCCGGCACCGAGGATCGACCCGGAGGCGACCTGCGTCGTGGACAGCGCGAACCCGAGGTGCGCGGAGGTGAGGATGACGGTCGTGGACGCCGTCTCCGCCGCGAACCCCTGCGGCGACTGGATCTCCGTCAGCCCCTTGCCCATCGTCCGGATGATCCGCCAACCACCCAGGTACGTGCCGAGGCCGATCGCGAGGCCCGCGCAGGCGATGACCCAGACCGGCGGGCCGGCGTCGTGGCCGAGGGCGCCCGCGGAGATCAGGGTCAGGGTGATGACGCCCATCGTCTTCTGCGCGTCGTTCGTGCCGTGCGCGAGGGAGACGAGGGACGCGGAGGCGATCTGCCCGAACCGGAAGCCCTTCTCGACGGGCTTCTTCTTCGCGCGCTCGGTGATCTTGTAGGCGAGGTAGGTGGCCGCCAGCGCCGCGACACCCGCGACGACAGGGGACGCGACCGCCGGGACGAGCACCTTCTCGACGACCTTGTCGAAGTGCACGCCGTGCCCCCCGGCCCCGACCCACACCGCGCCGATCAGCCCGCCGAACAGGGCGTGGGAGGAGCTGGAGGGCAGCCCGACCAGCCAGGTCATGAGGTTCCAGAGAATCGCCCCGACGAGCCCCGCGAAGATCATCCCCGGGGTGACGAGCTTGTCGTCGACGATCCCGCCGGAGATCGTCTTGGCGACCTCCGTCGACAGGAACGCGCCGACGACGTTCAGGACGCCGCTGATCAGGACGGCCGTCCGGGGTGCGAGTGCGCCGGTCGCGATGGACGTCGCCATCGCGTTCGCCGTGTCGTGAAAACCGTTGGTGAAGTCGAAGGCCAGCGCCGTGACGATGACCACCGCCACCAGGAACGTGATGTGATCCATTCCTCCATGCAAACAAGCGGAGGCCAATCCAGGGCGAACCCCAGGCAAAACCTGGGCCAGCAGAGTGAACGCACTACGTGCCATGCTGGCGGGCATGGTGAGCGTCGAGGATCTTGTGCGGTTGCGTCAGGCCCGGGACCGGATGGACCGCGAGTACGCCGAGCCCCTCGACATCACCGCCCTCGCCGCGACGGCCCTCATGTCCCCGGGCCACTTCCAGCGCAGCTTCCGCGAGGAGTACGGGGAGACGCCGTACGCCTACCTCATGACCCGCCGCGTGGAGCGCGCGAAGGCCCTCCTGCGGCGCGGCGACCTCTCCGTCACCGAGGTCTGCATGGCCGTCGGCTGCACCTCGCTGGGCTCCTTCAGCTCCCGTTTCACCGAACTGGTCGGCGAGACCCCGAGCGCCTACCGGGCCCGATCACACGAGGAGAGCGCGGCGATCCCACCCTGCATGACCCGCACCTACACCCGACCGAAACGCCACCGCCGTCCCTAAGCTGACCGCCATGGACCTCAAACTCCACCAGTGCTTCATCGCCGTGGACGACCACGACAAGGCCCTCCACTTCTACGTGGACGTCCTGGGCCTGGAGATCCGGGGCGACGTCTCCTACGAGACCATGCGCTGGGTCACCGTCGGCTCCCCCCTCCAGCCGGACGTCTCCATCGTCCTCGAACCCCCGGACGCCAGCCCCGACGCCTCCCCCGCCGACCGCGAGGCCCTGAACCGCCTCCTCGCGAAGGGCCTCCTGCGCGGCGCGATCTTCGCCACCCCGGACTGCGACGCCCTCGCGACCCGCGTCCGCGAGGCCGGCTACGACCTCCTCCAGGAACCCACCGACCAGCCCTACGGCGTCCGCGACTGCGCCTTCCGCGACCCCGCCGGCAACCTCCTGCGATTCATGGAGCGCCCCCTGTGACGGACGTCCGCTGGACCTACGCCTTCATCGACCGCCCCTCCCCCGCCTCGGCCGCCTTCTGGACGACGGTGACGGGGACGACGCTGTCCGCGCCCCGCGGCGAGTTCGTGACGCTCGTGCCGGAGGACGGGTACGACCCCTGCGTCAAGTTCCAGACCGTCACCGAGGGCCCCGGCGGCGCGCACCTCGACTTCGCCGTGACGGACGTACGGGGTTTCGTGGCACGGGCGTCGGAGCTGGGCGCGGCCCTCGTCGCCGACCACACCGACTGGGCCGTCCTGCGCTCCCCCGCCGGCCAGCCCTTCTGCGCCGTCCCCTGGCACGGCGAGTCGAACCGGCCCCCGGTCTTCGCGTCCGCCCGCCTCGACCAGGTGAGCATCGACCTGTCCCCCTCCGCCTTCGAGCCCGAAATCACCTTCTTCACCACCCTCCTCCCCACATGGACCTCAACGCCCGGCGCCCTCCCGGAGTTCCACGTCCTCACCCCACCCCCCGGCCTCCCCATCCGCCTCCTCCTCCAACGCACGGACCACGAACAGCCCGTCTCCGCCCACCTGGACCTCGCCGCGGCCCCGAACCTCCCCGAAGTCCGGTCCCACCACGAGAAGTCGGGCGCCGAGGTCGTCGCCGAGTTCCCCTACTGGACGGTCCTGCGCGACCCGGACGGCGGGGTGTACTGCCTGACGGGACGGGACGCCGAGACGGGCGGTCTGCCGAGGAGCTAGGGGACCGCGTAGACGGTGGCGCCGTAGGTGCAGGTCGCCTCAGGTGGGCAGTAGTCCGAAGGGGTGGGCGAGGGGCTCGCCGGGACCCACCTGTAGGGACCGCCACCGGCCGGCCGATCGGAATCCTGGAGCCACAGCGTCAGTCCGCCCCCGACCACCACGAGCGCGACCCACACCCCGACGACCCACCGACTCACCCCCACGCCTCCACCCCCACCACCGCGCCCACCGGAATCGCCCCGTACACGTGCGGAAACCCACCCTCGTACCGAACCGGCACCCCCAGCCGCGCCGGATCGATCACCAGCACCACCAGCTCGACGTGGTCCTCGCCGTACACGAGCGCGGCGGTACCGGCGAGCTGCTCCCGGGTGGAACAGTGCACGAACCCCTCGTCCGCGAGCCTCTTCCCCCGGGTGGACCACTCGTAGACCCCCTCCTCCCTAGCCTCGTCCCAGAGGACGCGTTCGGTGAGATGGAGGATGTGAGGCTGCGGCTGCGTCTCAGACATGGCGCAACGATAAAACAGGCCCCGCACACCGTGGGGATGTGCGGGACCTGGTCCCGACAGCGCAGCAGCCGAACGGCGTTCAGCTGCTCCGCCGAGTGACGAACTCAGCCAACGTCAACAACCCCCCAGCCCGCTCCGGCACCGGCACCGCCCGCTCCAGCTCCCCCAGAGCCACCCCCATCCGGTCCGCGGCCTCCACCTGGGCCCAGTCCCTCCCCCCGGCCCGCTCGACGGCGCGCACGGTCCTCTCCAACTCCCCCTCCGCGTACGGCAGGACATACAGCGAGGCCAACTCGTCGGCCGCCGCTCCACCGGAGGTCAACCCCGCGACCACCGGCAACGACTTCTTGCGCGCCGCCAGATCCGCCCCGGCAGGCTTCCCGGTGTGCAGCGGATCCCCCCATATCCCGATCAGATCGTCGATGAGCTGGAACGCCAACCCCGCCTGCCTCCCGAACGAGTCGAGGGAGTCGACGACGTCGGGGGACCCCCCTCCGTAAAGCCCCCCGATCGCGCAGGCGCACCCCAGCAGCGCCCCGGTCTTCGCCTCGGCCATCCGCAGCACCTCGGAGAGCCCCACCGCACGGGGATCACGCGACTCCAGCGCGGTGTCGACCTGTTGTCCCTCGCACAGCTCGATGACACAGTCGGTGAGCCGCCCGAGCGCAGGCAGCGCGGCGGGGTGCGGATCCCCCGCGAGCAGCCGCAGCGCGAGCGCCTGGAGGGCGTCGCCGGAGAGGATCGCGTCGGGGTCGCCGAACACGTTCCAGGCGGTGGCCCGGTGCCGCCGCGTGGGATCGCGGTCCATGACGTCGTCGTGCAACAGCGTGAAGTTGTGGACGAGTTCGACGGCGGCGGCGGCGCGCACGGCGTCCGCACGGGCCCCCGCACCCCCGACCGCCTCGGCGGCGG
>NZ_JBTYMC010000261.1:0-9614 GCF_054880855.1 Streptomyces sp. S6
GGGAGCAGCGGGAGCAGCGGGAGCAGCGGGAGCAGCGGGAGCAGCGGGAGCAGCGGGAGCAGCGGGAGCAGCGGGAGCAGCGGGAGCAGCGGGAGCAGCGGGAGCAGCGGGCAAGGCTACGCGCCTCCGACCTCGGCCCTACACTCCGGCAGACGGCCGACGGGTTTAGGGGCGCGGGGCTGTGACACTTGCGGCTCCGCCGCGTGGGCGCGACCAGCCACAACGAACCCGCACCCGACACGGCACAGCCACCCCCACGAACCTCAGGGGCGCGGGGAACTGCGCGATCAGCCACGACGGGCCCGCACCCGACAGAGCACGGCGCCACCCCCCTCAGGGGCACGGACCCGCACCAGCCCGATGCCCCGCCCCCTCCCCTACCCCAACGGATCCGGCGCCGCAGTCACCCCGTACTCCGCCAGCTTCGCCTTGCCCCCGTCGGGAGCCGTCAGGACCAGGGGGCCGGCGTCGGTCAGGGCGACGGAGTGCTCCCAGTGGGACGACCACGTGCCGTCCGTGGTGATGACGGTCCAGTCGTCGGCGAGGACCTCGGTCTTCGGCGTCCCGAGCGACACCATCGGCTCGATGGCGAGGCAGAACCCGGGCACCAGCCTGGGCCCCTTCCCCCGCTTACGGTCGACGTAGTTCAGCAGATGCGGATCCATGTGCATCTCGGTCCCGATGCCGTGCCCGCCGTAGTCCTCGATGATCCCGTACCGCCCGCCCCCCACCTTCGGCTGCCGGCGAATGTACGTCTCGATGGCCCGGGACACATCGACGAGCCGATTCCCCAGCTTCATCGCCGCGATCCCGGCCCACATCGACTCCTCGGTCACCCGGGACAGCTCGACCAGCTCAGGCGCATGCCCGGACCCCACGAACGCGGTGTACGCGGCATCCCCGTGCCACCCGTCGACGATCGCCCCGCAGTCGATGGAGATGATGTCCCCGGACTTCAGCACGACCTCGTCGGACGGAATCCCGTGCACGACGACGTCGTTCACGGACGTACAGATCGTCGCCGGAAACCCCCCGTACCCCAGGAAGTTCGACTTCGCCCCGTGCTCGGCGATCACCTTGCGGGCAACCTCGTCGAGATCCCGCGTGGACGCCCCCGGCACCGCCGCCTCCCGCGTGGCCGCATGGATCGCAGCGACGACCAGCCCCGCCGCACGCATCTTGGCGATCTGCTCGGGACTCTTGATCTGCACCATGCTGGTCTGCGCCTCCTGGGCCACGGTCGGTTCTGCGGCCCCCCAGAATACGCCCACCCCCCTACGCCCACGCCCTGACGTACGCCGAAGCCCCGGCCGGGGCAGGGGCCGAAGGCCACCCACCCCGACCGGGGCCCGGTCAACCCGGCGGAGCCGCTCAGCTCTCGCGGATCACCGGCGAGACGACACAGGCCCCGCCCCCGTTCCAGCACAGCACCATGTCGTGCGGCGTCCGCCCCAGCAGGTCGGTCTCCTTCGTGTCACACCCGTTGTCCCCGCCGTCGTCGATGGTCAGGATCGTGACGATCCGCCCGTCCGCACGCAGCTGACGGACGTACCCGGTGACCCCGTGATCGTCGACCCGCGTGTCACAGACGCGGAACTTGTCACCGTCGTCGATGAAGGTCATCGTCCCGCGCCCGTTCGGCAGGCTGATGCTGACGTTGCTCGCCATGGCCGGCGAGGACGCGAACCCGATGGCGACGGCGGCGGAGGCTGCGACGACGCCGGCGCGCTTGAGTGCGGTCTTCATGAAGTTCTCCCCGTTGACAGGAGCCGCGAACGGCTCAACTCCACGGGGGCAGACGGAAGTTGGCCTTGCCGACCACCGTTCCCCCGTTGGTCTGGCATGACCCTAGCGATCGAGATCTTGCGTGTCCACAGTCAATTCACGAAACGGCAAAGCGCAAACGAAGAACCCCCACCGTCCCAGGGGACAGCGGGGGTTCGACGTGAGACATGTGCCGTGAGACACCGGGCCTACTCGCCCTGGAGCGCCTCCATGGCCCGCCCCGTGACCTCGTCGACCTTGCCCAGTGCGGAGATCGTGACGACCAGCCCCTGGGTCTTGTAGTAGTCGATGATCGGCTCGGTCTGCGTGTGGTAGACCTCCAGCCGCGTCCGGACCGTGTCCTCGGAGTCGTCGTCGCGCTGGTACAGCTCGCCACCGCAGACGTCGCAGACGCCCTCCACCTTCGGCGGGCTGTACGTCACGTGGAAGACGTGGCTGGAGTGCGTCCGGCAGACCCGCCGCCCGGCGATCCGCTTGACGACCTCCTCCTCGGGGACCTCCAGGTCCAGCACCGCGTCGAGCTTCATGCCTTCGGTGCGCAGCATCTCGTCCAGCGCCTCCGCCTGGGAGACGTTGCGCGGGAAGCCGTCGAGCAGGAACCCGCCCTCGGCGTCCGGCTGTTCCATGCGGTCCTTGGCCATCCCGATGGTGACCTCGTCCGGCACCAGATTGCCCTCGTCCATGTAGGACTTCGCGAGCTTGCCCAGCTCGGTCTGGCGGCTGATGTTGGCGCGGAAGAGATCACCCGTGGAGATGTGCGGGATCGACAGGTTCTTGGCGAGGAACGCGGCCTGCGTACCCTTCCCGGCACCCGGCGGCCCGACGAGGACGATTCGCATCAGCGGAGGAACCCTTCGTAATTGCGCTGCTGGAGCTGGCTCTCGATCTGCTTCACCGTCTCCAGACCGACACCCACGATGATCAGGATGCTGGTACCGCCGAACGGGAAGTTCTGGTTTGCCCCGAAACCAGCCAACGCCATCGTCGGGACGAGAGCGATCAGGCCCAAGTACAGCGAACCCGGCCAGGTGATCCGGTTGAGCACGTAGGAGAGGTACTCAGCGGTCGGTCGGCCAGCCCGGATGCCCGGGATGAATCCACCATACTTCTTCATGTTGTCGGCAACTTCCTCGGGGTTGAAGGAAATCGCGACGTAGAAGAAGGCGAAGAACACGATCAGCAGGAAGTACAGCGCGATGTGCACGGGCGCCGCCGTGTCCGCGAGGTTCCGCGTGACCCAGGTCGCCCAGCCGGCCTGCGAGTTGGAGAACTGGACGATCAGCGCCGGGATGTAGAGCAGCGACGAGGCGAAGATGACGGGGATGACACCCGCCTGGTTCACCTTGAGCGGGATGTACGTCGAGGTACCGCCGTAGGATCGGCGGCCGATCATCCGCTTCGCGTACTGGACCGGGATGCGCCGCTGCGCCTGCTCGACGAAGACGACGAGGCCGACCATGACGAGGCCGATGGCGATGACGGTGCCGAACTCGATCCAGCCGTCGGCCAGCTTGCCCTGCTTCTTGATGGACCACAGCGCGGACGGGAAGGTCGCGGCGATCGAGATGAACATCAGGATGGACATGCCGTTGCCGATGCCGCGGTCGGTGATCAGCTCACCGAGCCACATGACGACGGCCGTACCGGCGGTCATGCAGATGACCATGACGATGGTGCTGAAGATGTCGCGGTCGGGCACGATGCTGTTCGCGACACTGCAACCGGAGAAGAGCGAACCGCTGCGCGCGGTGGCGACGAGACCGGTGCCCTGAAGGATGGCGAGCGCCACGGTCAGGTAGCGGGTGTACTGCGTGATCTTCGCGGTACCCGCCGACCCTTCCTTCTTGAGGGCTTCCAGGCGCGGGATCACGACGGTCAGCAGCTGGAGGATGATGCTCGCCGTGATGTACGGCATGATCCCCAGCGCGAAGATCGTGATCTGGAGCAGGGCCCCGCCGCTGAACATGTTGATCAGCCCGAAGAGGCTCTGGTTGCCGGACGCCTCGTCCACGCACCGCTGGACGGACTTGTAGTCGACGCCCGGGATCGGAACGTGGGTACCGACCCGGTAGACCACGACGATGCCGAGCGTGAAGAGCAGCTTCTTGCGCAGGTCGGGCGTCTTGAACGCCCGGGCGAACGCGGTGAGCACGGTGCCTCCTGCGACCCCCGCGCATCTGCGTCAAGGGTGACGGTCTGAGGTTCGACGGTTGGGTAACGACGATGAAGAAAACAACAGCGCAGGCCACCTTACCGGCGACACTGCCCCCTCTGGAACGACCGACCGGGGATACCCCATATGTGGGGTATCCCCGGTCGGGATCGCTCATGTCATCGAGACGCCTGAGATGCTCAGACGAGCTCGGTGACCGTGCCGCCGGCGGCGGTGATCTTCTCCTTGGCGGACCCGGAGACGGCGTCGACCGTCACCTGGAGCGCCACCGAGATCTCACCCTGGCCGAGGACCTTGACGAGGCTGTTCTTGCGAACGGCACCCTTGGCCACCAGACCCTCGACGGTGACCTCGCCACCCTCGGGGTAGAGCGCGGCCAGCTTGTCGAGGTTCACGACCTGGAACTCGGTCTTGAACGGGTTCTTGAAGCCCTTGAGCTTCGGGAGACGCATGTGGAGGGGCATCTGGCCACCCTCGAAGCGCTCCGGAACCTGGTAACGGGCCTTGGTGCCCTTGGTACCACGACCGGCCGTCTTACCCTTCGACGCCTCACCACGACCGACACGGGTCTTCGCGGTCTTGGCGCCGGGGGCCGGACGGAGGTTGTGGATCTTGAGCGGGCTGTTCTCCGCCATGATCAGTCGACCTCCTCGACCGTCACGAGGTGGCGGACGGTGTGCACCATGCCGCGGAACTCGGGGCGGTCCTCCTTGACGACCACGTCGTTCAGGCGCTTAAGCCCGAGCGAACGCAGGGTGTCACGGTGGTTCTGCTTGCTGCCGATGTAGGACTTCGTCTGCGTGATCTTGAGGCGGGCCATCAGACACCCGCTCCCGCACGCGCCCGCAGCAGAGCCGCGGGGGCGACGTCCTCCAGGGGGAGGCCACGGCGAGCCGCGATCTCCTCCGGACGCTGAAGACCCTTGAGGGCCTCCACCGTCGCGTGGACGATGTTGATCGCGTTGTCGGAGCCGAGCGACTTCGACAGCACGTCGTGGATACCGGCGCACTCCAGGACGGCGCGCACCGGGCCACCGGCGATAACACCGGTACCGGGGGAAGCCGGCTTCAGGAGAACGACGCCGGCCGCCTTCTCACCCTGGATGGGGTGCGGGATGGTGCCCTGGATACGGGGGACCTTGAAGAAGTGCTTCTTGGCCTCCTCAACACCCTTGGCGATGGCGGCCGGCACCTCCTTGGCCTTGCCGTAACCGACACCCACGGTGCCGTCACCGTCGCCCACCACGACCAGCGCGGTGAAGCTGAAGCGACGACCACCCTTGACAACCTTGGCGACACGGTTGATCGCGACGACGCGCTCTACGTACGCGGTCTTCTCGGCGGCAGCAGCGCCGCCGTCACGGCCCTTACGTTCACGCCGCTCGCCGCCACCGGCACCGCCACCGCGGCGCTGGGGTCCAGCCATTGGATTACCTCTCTCTTTCCGCTAGCTACGAGCGGCTCAGAACTTGAGCCCGGCTTCGCGGGCGGCGTCCGCCAGGGCGGCGATGCGCCCGGCGTACTGGTTGCCACCGCGGTCGAAGACAACGGCCTCGACACCGGCGGCCTTCGCACGCTCGGCGACCAGGGCGCCGACCTGCTTGGCCTGCGCGGACTTGTCGCCCTCGCCACCGCGGATCGAGGTGTCCAGGGTGGACGCCGACGCAAGGGTGTGCCCCTTGAGGTCGTCGATCACCTGGGCCACGATGTGGCGGTTGGAGCGGGTAACGACCAGACGGGGACGCTCTTCCGTACCGTTGATCCGCTTGCGGATGCGCAGGTGACGGCGCTTGATCGCGGCGCGCTTGTAGGCGTCGCCCTTCAGGATCTTCTGTCCGTATGCCATGGCTTACTTACCCGCCTTTCCGACCTTGCGGCGGATGACTTCGCCCTCGTACTTGACGCCCTTGGCCTTGTACGGGTCGGGCTTGCGCAGCTTGCGGATGTTGGCCGCAACCTCGCCGACCTTCTGCTTGTCGATGCCCTCGACCTGGAAGCGGGTCGGGTTCTCGACCTTGAAGGAGATGCCTTCAGGGGCCTCGACGACGATCGGGTGGCTGTAGCCGAGAGCGAACTCAAGGCTCGTTCCCTTGGCGGCCACACGGTAACCGACACCGCTGATTTCGAGCTTCTTCACGTAACCCTGGGTCACGCCGGTGATCATGTTCGCCACCAGCGTGCGGGACAGGCCGTGCAGGGCCTTGCTCTGACGCTCGTCGTTGGGGCGGGTGACATTGAGAATGCCGTCCTCACCCTTGGCGATGTCGATCGGTGCTGCGACGGTGTGGGTCAGCTCGCCCTTGGGGCCCTTGACCTTCACCGTGCGGCCGTCGATGGTGACGTCCACGCCGGCGGGAACCGCGATGGGGAGCTTGCCGATACGCGACATAGCTGTTTCCTCCGTTCCCTTCTGCTACCAGACGTAGGCGAGGACTTCCCCACCCACGCCCTTCTTGCCGGCCTGCTTGTCGGTGAGGAGCCCGTGCGACGTGGAGATGATCGCCACGCCGAGGCCGCCCAGCACCTTCGGCAGGGAGGTGGACTTCGCGTACACCCGGAGACCGGGCTTGGAGATCCGCTTGATGCCCGCGATGGAGCGCTCACGGTTCGGGCCGAACTTCAGCTCAAGGGTGAGGTTCTTGCCGACCTCGGCGTCCTCGACCTTCCAGCCCGTGATGAAGCCCTCCTGCTGGAGGATCTCCGCGATGTGCGACTTGATCTTGGACGCCGGCATCGTCACGGAATCGTGGTACGCCGAGTTCGCGTTCCGCAGACGCGTCAGCATGTCTGCGATCGGATCAGTCATGGTCATGAATTGGCCTTCGGCCTCTCTCGCCGGGGTTTCCTGTATGCGCCATCCCTCTCCCCACTCGGTGGCGGGACGGGTGCGGTGCGGGGACCTACGGCGTAGTAAGTCGTATCGGACGACCGTCAGGCGCCCAACCCCCCAAGCCTAAGCCATGGAGAGGAGGGCGCCTGACACGCCCAGTGCTTACCGAGAGCTTCCGGAATCCCTAAAAGCGGGGATTACCAGGAGCTCTTGGTCACGCCCGGCAGCTCGCCGCGGTGAGCCATCTCACGAAGGCACACACGGCACAGGCCGAACTTGCGGTACACGGAGTGCGGACGACCGCAGCGCTGGCAGCGGGTGTACGCGCGCACACCGAACTTCGGCTTACGAGCAGCCTTAGCGATCAGAGCCTTCTTCGCCATCTCGCTCACGCCTCCTTGAACGGGAAGCCGAGGTGACGAAGGAGCGCGCGGCCCTCAGCGTCGTTGGTCGCCGTGGTGACCACGGTGATGTCCATACCCCGGACACGGTCGATCTTGTCCTGGTCGATCTCGTGGAACATGACCTGCTCCGTGAGACCGAAGGTGTAGTTGCCACGGCCGTCGAACTGCTTGGGGGACAGACCGCGGAAGTCGCGGATGCGCGGGAGCGCGAGCGACAGGGTGCGGTCCAGGAACTCCCACATGCGGTCGCCACGGAGCGTGACGTGGGCACCGATCGGCTGGCCCTCACGCAGCTTGAACTGCGCGATGGACTTACGGGCCTTGGTGACCTGCGGCTTCTGGCCGGTGATCGTGGAGAGGTCGCGGATGGCGCCCTCGATCAGCTTGGAGTCGCGGGCGGCGTCGCCCACACCCATGTTGACCACGATCTTGACGAGGCCGGGGATCTGCATGACGTTCTCGTACTTGAACTCGTCCTGCAGCTTGCCCGCGATCTCCTCGCGGTACTTCGTCTTGAGACGCGGAGTCGTGGTGGTAGCCATCAGATGTCCTCACCCGTCCGCTTGGCAACGCGAACCTTGTTGCCCTCGTCGTCGAAGCGGAAACCGACCCGCGTGACGACCTTCTTGCCGTCCTTCTCCACGACCAGCTGGACGTTGGAGACGTGGATCGGCGCCTCGGTCGTGACGATGCCGCCGGCCTGCGAACCCTTGGCCGTCGGACCGGCCTTGGTGTGCTTCTTGACCCGGTTGACACCCTCGACCAGGACGCGGTCCTCGCGGGGGAAGGCCGCGATGACCTTGCCCTGCTTGCCCTTGTCCTTACCGGTGATGACCTGGACCAGGTCGCCCTTCTTGATCTTCATGCTTACAGCACCTCCGGCGCGAGCGAGATGATCTTCATGAACTTCTTCTCGCGCAGCTCACGGCCGACCGGGCCGAAGATACGGGTGCCGCGAGGGTCGCCGTCGTTCTTCAGAATGACGGCGGCGTTCTCGTCGAAACGGATGTACGAGCCGTCCGGACGACGACGCTCCTTGACGGTGCGCACGACGACCGCCTTGACGACGTCGCCCTTCTTCACGTTGCCGCCGGGGATCGCGTCCTTGACGGTGGCAACGATGACGTCACCGATGCCCGCGTAGCGGCGACCGGAGCCACCGAGCACACGGATGCAAAGGATTTCCTTCGCACCAGTGTTGTCGGCGACGCGCAGTCGCGACTCCTGCTGGATCACGTCTATCTCCTGTGTGTCTGCCGGTTCCCGGCGGGGGCCGCCTCGTCACGAGACGAGCCCCCACCGAGCCTGGCGGAACTGTCCTGCGGGGGTGCCCGCAGGATACCTATCTGTTGGAATTCCCTTGCGGGAATTACCTACTTGGCCTTTTCGAGGATCTCGACGACGCGCCACCGCTTCGTGGCGGACAGCGGCCGGGTCTCCATCAGGAGGACGCGGTCGCCGACGCCGGCGGCGTTCTGCTCGTCGTGAGCCTTGAGCTTGTTCGTACGGCGGATGACCTTGCCGTACAGCGCGTGCTTGACGCGGTCCTCGACGGCGACGACGACGGTCTTGTCCATCTTGTCGCTGACGACGAGACCCTCACGGGTCTTGCGGAAGCCGCGGGCCTCTGCGGTCTCAGTCACGTTGTTCTCGCTCATCAGGCGCTCTCCACCGTTTCGATGCCCAGCTCGCGCTCACGCATCAGGGTGTAGATCCGCGCGATGTCCTTACGGACGGCCTTGAGCCGACCGTGGTTCTCAAGCTGACCCGTCGCCGCCTGGAAGCGGAGGTTGAACAGCTCTTCCTTGGCCTCGCGGAGCTTCGCGAGAAGCTCCTCGTTGCCCAGCTCGCGCAGCTCGGTCGCCTTGGTACCGGCCGACATCACGCTTCACCTGCCTCGCGCTTGACGATCCGGCACTTCATCGGCAGCTTGTGGGCGGCGCGAGTCAGGGCCTCACGGGCGATCTTCTCGTTGGGGTACGACAGCTCGAACATCACGCGTCCGGGCTTGACGTTGGCGATCCACCACTCCGGGGAACCCTTACCGGAACCCATGCGGGTCTCGGCGGGCTTCTTGGTGAGGGGACGGTCCGGGTAGATGTTGATCCAGACCTTGCCGCCACGCTTGATGTGACGGGTCATGGCGATACGAGCGGACTCGATCTGCCGGTTCGTCACGTATGCCGGGGTGAGGGCCTGGATCCCGTACTCGCCGAACGACACCTGCGTGCCGCCCTTGGCAGCGCCGTCCCGCTTGGGGTGGTGCTGCTTGCGGTGCTTGACCCTACGGGGGATCAGCATGTCGGTCAGGCCTCCGTTCCGGTGTTGTCAGCCGGAGGGGTGGCGGGAGCCTCGGCCGCGGGGGCCTCGGCACCGGCAGCCTGCGGCTTGCGACCGCGCCGCTCGCCACCGCGGCCACCACG